>DASQZF010000019.1:0-12312 GCA_035638835.1 Allosphingosinicella sp.
CCTGTCGAAGCCTGTCCTGAGCCGGCCGCCGCAGGCGGCAGCCGAAGGGGGCCTTCCTTCTTGTTTTACAAAGGGAAAGAGAGGGCTTCGACAAGCTCAGCCCGAACGGAGATGGGTCAATCCGACACCCGAGCGCTCTAGAGGGTCGGGCGCCAAGTTGGAGTCGTCATCCCGGACGTGATCCGGGATCCCCCTTCTTGTGTCACTTGGCTAGGAAGGTGGATCCCGGATCAGGTCCGGCATGACGAGATGGGGGCAGACTTGGCGGCGGATGCTCCCAGTCTCCGTCGCTTCAATGCACCGAGCAATCCAGTGGGGCTTCGAGGCCCGCTGGATTGCCGCGTCGCTCCGCTCCTCGCAATAACGGGTCCGTGAGCCAGGCCGCTCTAGCTCTCCGAGCCGCCGGCCGCGCCGCCGCTGCTTCCCCCCGAGGCCGACGCGCCCGCGCCGCCGCTCTTTCGGCCACCGCGGCGACCGCCGCCGCTGCCGGCGCTCTTGCCCGAGCTGCCGGTCGAGCCGCTTGCGCCCGAGCCGCCCTTGCCGGCCGAAGCCGCTCCGGCGGCCTTGCCGCGTCCGCCCGAAGCCGGTTTGCCGCCGGAGGCCGAAGCAGAGGACTTGCCGCCAGAGGCCGGGGCCGCGGACTTGCCGCTTCCGCCCGAGGCCGAAGCCGCCTTGGCGCGAGTTCCGCTCGCCGAACCGCTCGCTGCGCCGGCCGCCTTGGAGCCGCGGCCGCCCGTGCCGGAGGAAGCGCTCTTCGCCCGGGTCCCGCCCGCCTTGGCGCCTCCGCGAGAGCCGCCCGACTTCGCTCCGGACGATTTGGTCGAAGCCCTCTCGCGGCTCGAAGGTCCGCCCGCCGAGGCGCCCGAGGTCGAGCTTTCCGCGGCCGCCGCGACGGCGGCGGCGGCTTCCTCGGTTCCGGCGAGCAGGCGCCGAACCGCGTCGGTCGCCGCGGTGACGATCGCCGCTCCGATCTTGCTGGCGCTGTCGGCGGCGGCCTCGGCCGTGTCGAGGGCGTCGCGGCCGGCGTCGCGCACGCTCTTCCTCACCCGCGCATTGGCGGTGAGCGCCGCGGCGGCGGTGACGAGGCCGGCGGCGAGCATGGAGCGGGCTACCGGATTCTGGGCCAGCTCGGCGGCTCGGGCGCCGGCCTCCTTGAGAGCGTCGGGAAGGGCGCCGCCGGAGCCGCTGTCCTTGCCTTTCGAGCCGCCGTCCCGGCTTTTCGAGCCGCCTGAGCCGCCCTGGTCCGAACCCTGTTTCGCCATGTCGGTCTCCCAATCTTGTAACTGATGCGTAACAGACTCGTGGAGCGCCGAGTAGTTCCTTTTTCGGAGCCTCGCAGGGAGAAGGGCCGCCCCCCTTCGGAGACGGCCCTTCCGGTAGTTCGTTCAGAGGCCGGGGCTAGCGCTGATCGCTCTCGAACCCGGTTCCGCCCTGGGCCTGGCCGCGGTCCTGGTGCGCCTGCTGGTCCTGCTGGAGCTCTTCCCGGCCGCCGAATTGGCCGCCCTGCTGGTCCTGCTGAGCCTGGCCCTGGCCCTGGCCGCCCTGCTGGTCTTGCTGAGCCTGGCCCTGGCCGCCCTGCTGGTCCTGCTGAGCCTGACCCTGGCCCTGGCCGCCCTGCTGGTCCTGCTGACCGCCTCGGCCGCCGCCCTGGGCTTCGTCGAAAGCCTCGCCGCGCGACTGGCCGTCGGAGCTTCCGCCGCCCTGGCGAAGGTCGCCGCCGCCGAGGCCGCCCTGGCCGCCCTGCTGCTGGTCCTGCTGATCCTGGCCGCCTCCATACCCGCCGCCGCCGCTGCTGCCGCCGGCCTGGTCCATGTCGGAACCCGACGCTCCGCCGCCCTGCTTGCCGCCCTGCTGCTGCTGATCGCGATTGCCGCCGAACTCGCCGCTGCCGCCGCCGGATTGCGACTGCTGAAGCTCGCTTCCGGAAAGACCGCCGTCCTGATTGTTCTGATTGGCCATGATCATGCTCCTGGCTGATGGTTTGGAAGCTTGATCAACGTCAAGCCGCCCGCTCGGCTCCGGGGCAAGCGCCGGAATGAGGCCGGAATGCGCCGAACCTTTCAAACCTCCTCCGCCCGGCCATTGTCGTCGTAGCGGTAGGGCTCGCCGTCCGGGTTGACCGCTTCCCGGCCAGGCTGGACCGCCGGCCTTGCTGTCGTCGCCGCAGCCCTTCTCCTCCGCCAGGTTCTCGGGAATCTCGTTGTGCCGGGCTTCGTCGCTGCCGGGAAGCGGATGGCCCTTGCCGCTCATCTCAAACCCCCTCGTCGGGATCGATCGGACGGTCCACCGCCTCGTCCTCGGTGCGTGGGCCATGCGGGGGCTCGGCGCCGGAGCCCGCCATCGAATCCTGGTCGTAATCCTCCCCGGGGTTGCCTCCGCCCCCGGCCCCGGAGCCGGAGCCGTGGACCTCGCCGGTCTTCGGATCGAAGGTTGCGGGCAGTCCCCGCTCGCTCTTGTCTTCGGCCATTTCTCGAATTCCTTCCGGCGCCCTGAACGTCCTGCCGCTTATTCCCGTTCCGGCACGGACCCTTAACGACCCGCCGGGGGTTTCACTTTCCGAACCCCCTCAAGCCAGGAGAAAGCCATGTTCAACGAACATGACGTCACCGTCCTCAACAGCCTCATCGAAACCACGATCGACAGCGTCGACGGCTACCGCCATTCGGCGGGCGAGGCCACCAGCGGCACCTTCACCGAGATGTTCCGCAACCGCGCCCAGGAGCGCCAGACGGTGGTCGAGCGGCTGCGCGAGCGGGTCCGCGAGCTCGGCGGTGAGCCGGAGGACGAAGGCGGCCTGCTCGCCAAGGCCCACCGCCAGTTCCTGTCGCTTCGCGACGCCGTCACCGGCCGCGACGACAAGGCGGTGATCGCCGAGGTCGACCGCGGCGAATCCTTCCTCAACGGCAAATGGGAAGCCGCTCTGGCCGACAAGGAGCTTTCGGTCGAGACCCAGCGGCTGATCTCCGAGTGCTACCAGTCGGTCCGCTCCGGCCACGACCAGTGGGAGCAGATCCACAAGGGCGTCAGCGCGAGCTGAGGCGAAGTTTTCCTCCCCGCGGCGCAAGCCGTGGGGAGGGGGACCACCCGGAGGGTGGTGGAGGGGTAATTGGCGCGGGCTATTGCCCTCTCGCGCCACACCCTCGGAATTATCGGCAGTTACCCTTCCACCATGCTTGGCATGGTCCCCTCCCATCTAGCGATGGGGAGGATTCAACAGATCCGTCCGCTTTTCCCGGCCCTGCATCAGAATCTTCTCCTGCTGCTGGCGCTGGAGCTGCTCGTCGTAGAGGCACGGAGCGCGGCCCTGGTCCTGGGGAAGCTTGTCGGTCATGCGCGCATGAACGTCCGGCGGCGACCGCCGTTCCTGCTCGCGCTTCCCAGGGCCGGACAAGTTGAAGGGCCGCCGCGCCCCGGCGCGACGACCCTTTCGAACATGGTCAGCGGCCGGATGGCTCCAGCCCGGAAGACCCAGCAAGGCTTAAGCGCAAGGCCTAAGCCTTCATCTCCCGAACGAGCAGAACCGACCTCACTGCTGAACCATGAGACATCGGATCACCTCCTTTCGCTTGTTGTGGCGACCGCGAGGATGAATCATCGCGAATCGGCGCGCAAGACTTGTTTTGATCTTTTTCCGCTTTAGTCTTGCCGCTTCGCGCGCCGTCCCGCGCCGCCCGATTTTCGGCTCTTCCGCAGGCGAAACATAGCTGATATCAAGCTCTTGCAGCGCGCCATGGGGGAGCGCGGCGCGCTCCGCGCGCGGAGCCATCTGGGGGATGAGCAATATGAAAATCTTTCGTGCCGCCGCTTTGGCCGCGACCCTGGCGCTTGCCGCCTGCGGGCCCAAGCCCGTCGACGTCATCCAGCCGCTGTCGGCGTCGGTCCGCAATGCCGCGATGGTCGACCAGGTCGACGTCCGGCTGAGCTCGCTGGCCGCCGACCGGATGGCGAAATTCGAGGAGAATGCGCGCGAGAAGCGCGCCGCCGCCGGCCTTGCGCCGGTCGATCCGGCCGCCGAGCCCGCCGACGGGACCCCGCGCGACGACTGGTCCACCCTGCCCTTCGCCCAGATGATGGAGCTGATGGTCAAGGACGTCACCCGCGACCGCGGGCTGAGCTCGGGCCGGCCGCTCCGGATCGCGGTCGAGATCGACACTTTGAAGACGGCGAATGCGGGCATGACCATCCTGGCGGGAAGCAGCGACCAGCTCGCCGGCACGGTGCAGGTCCTCGACGGGGTCTCCGGCGAGAAGCTGGCCGAATATTATATCGACGTGATCAACAGCCACAGCGGCCTGCTCGGCCTCGCGATGCGCGGCGGCGGGGTTCGCGAGAAGCTTGCGAACGAGTTTGCCGGCCACATCGCGAAGCAGCTCGCTTCGAAGAAGAAGTAGGATGAGGCGCTCGGTCCTCGCCGGCGCAGCGGCCGCCCTCGCGGTGGCGGCGCCCGCCGCCGCCGCCCGGATCGCCGATTACTCGCTCACCGAGGCCCAGTTCGAAGCGCTCGCCGCGAAGCTCGGGGTCGAGGGCTTCCGGGCCGCGCCGGGCAAGGGCGACGTCGACGTCGTGGTCGAGGCGCCGGCCATCGATCACCGCACCCGGGTGCTGGGAATCTCCTGCACCGCCTGGAACGTCGACAACCCGATCTCGCAGATGGTGAAGCGCGCGCTGGCCGCCTGGGACCGCGACGGCGGGCTCTCCGCCCCGTCCGAGCCCCGGGCGCTGGTCACCGTGCGGCTCGAGTCCGGCTCCTCGAACATGCGCTGCGTGCAGGTCAAGGAGCTGAAGATGCGCTGCCTGCTCCGCGCCTCACTGGCGGGATCGGCGACGATCGAGCGGCCCGGTTCGCCGGCGCGGACCGAGCCCGTCCTCGTCGAGGTCGAGCAGGAGCAGAAGATGGCGGGCTTCTGCAACGGAATGGCGCAGGGAACCAGCCTCCTCGGCCGGACCGCGAGCCTGGCTCTCATCGACAAGCTGCAGGCGCTGGCCGCCGCCGACTGAGGGGAGAGCCTGCAAGCGGCAATCCCTCTCCCGCTTATCGCGGGAGAAGATGACGCGACGACGGATGCCGATAACAGACTGGAGCATGATCGCCTCGGTTTGAACCGCCATTGCGAGGAGCGCAGCGACGAAGCGATCCAGCCCGGCGGCCGCGACAGGCTCGGTGCTGGATTGCTTCGCTTCTGCTCGCAATGACGGATCAAAGCTTCTGCTCGCAATGACGGATCAGCTAACCCGATGATGCCCTAGAAGCGGCAATCCTCGACGACCCGCACCGGCTCCGGCCAGGTCGGGACGATCAGCGGCTCGAGCCCCTCCGTCTCGACGGTGAAGCGCCCGCGGCTATACGCCATCTCGTCGAGCAACGGATCGTCGGCCGGCAGCTCCCCGCCCGGCGCCAGGGCGCGCTGCCCGAAGGTCGTTCGCACCCTGAGGGCTGAGTTCGAGCCGGCCCGGCGGAGGACGATCCGGCGGCGGCCCGGTTCGCATCGCAGGCTGAAGCTCTCGGCTCCAGCCGGCCCGAATCGGGCGACGCTTGCGCCGCCGCCCCCGGAATAGGTCCAGTCGCCCCGGGCGAGCGGCGCTTCCGGGGAGTCCTGTTGGCTCGGCTCCGGAGGCGGAGGGGCGGGAACCGGCGGAGGCGCCGAGCGGACGATGGGTTCGCGCACCGGCGCCGGAGCCGGCTCCGGCTTGCCCGCGCAGCCAGCGAGGAGCGCGGAAGCCACGACACAGCCCGCGATCGATTTCATTTCCTTCATTCAGGGCCGCTCAGCACGGCCGAGGCGTCGAGCCAAGGTTGAAAGCGACGAAGCGTGCCTTTTCCGCAGGCCCGGGACGGCAAGATGCCCGCCCCCCCAGGTTTACCGGCGCTGACGGGCGCATTCATGGGCTATTCAATGGTCTGGCTGTATGCCAACTCCCGAACAGCAAAAGCAGTAAAACTCGATGCGTATCCTTTCCCCCTTTCTCATCGCCTTGACGGCCTTGACCGCCGCGGGCTCCGCTCAGGCCTCGGCGGGCCCGCGCGAGCGCGATCAGGAGTCCGCCTTCAGGGGCACCCAGGCCGGCCGGATCATCCCGCTGCGGGCGATCGAGCAGCGGATCGTCCCGCAGATGCGCGGCTTCGCCTATCTCGGCCCCGAATATTATGCCGATGTCGGCCGCTACCGCCTCAAGTTCCTGCGCGGCCAGCGGGTCGTCTGGATCGACGTCGACGCCCGCACCGGCGAGGTCATCGGCAAGTCGGGTATGTGATTCCCGTCATCCCGGCGAAAGCCGGGACCTCCACGAGGAAGGGCTCCGCGGCTTGTCTGCCTGAGGTCCCGCTTTTGCCGGGATGACGAGGGCGCGCCGGAAAGACGGGAGTGAAACAATTGGCCATGGCGCTGGTTGGGCGGCTAGTGTCACGCGCACATAGAAACAGGGGAGTGCGATGCGGGTCCTGATCGTCGAAGACGAGCCCAATCTGGGGCGCCAGCTCAGAGCGACGCTCGAAGGCGCCGGCTATGCGATAGACCTCGCAACCGACGGCGAGGACGGCCATTATCTCGGCTCCACCGAAAGCTACGACGCGATCATCCTCGATCTCGGCCTGCCCGAGATCGATGGCCTCACCGTTCTGGACCGCTGGCGCAAGGAGGGGATGGCGGTGCCGGTCCTCGTCCTCACGGCGCGCGACAGCTGGTCGGACAAGGTCGCCGGGCTCGACGCGGGCGCCGACGATTACCTGGCCAAGCCCTTCCAGACCGAGGAGCTGATCGCCCGCCTCCGGGCCCTCATCCGCCGGGCCTCGGGCAACAGTTCCTCGGAGCTCACCGCCGGCGACGTCCGCCTCGACACCCGCTCGGGCAAGGTCACTCTGGACGGCGAGCCGGTCAAGCTCACGGCGCAGGAATATAAGCTGCTCTCCTACCTCATGCACCACAAGGGCAAGGTGGTCAGCCGCACGGAGCTGATCGAACATATTTACGACCAGGATTTCGACCGGGATTCGAACACGATCGAGGTCTTCGTCACGCGAATCCGGAAGAAGCTCGGCCCGGACGTCATCACCACGATCCGCGGCCTCGGTTACTCGCTGGAAGATTGAGGCTTGAGAAAAGCCGCAGCGTCAGCGCTACACCCCGTCATCCTGAACTTGTTTCAGGATCCAGTTACGAGCGCCCCGACGGGTGGAGAGCTGGACCCTGAAACAAGTTCAGGGTGACCATGTCATGACGATCCGATGATCACGCTCACGAAAACACCCCCGACACCTTCCGTTCAGGGGGCCGAGACCAGATCGGGGGTGAGAACCCTGATGAAGCTACCCCGCCTTTTCCGTCGAGTGCCGCGCGCGGCGCGGACCGGCTCGATGACCCGGCGGATGATCCTGCCCTCGGCTTTGTGGATCCTGGTCCTGCTGGGCGCCGGCGGCTACACGCTCGACCGGGTCCTCACCTCGGCGATCACCCGCAATTTCGACGCCCAGCTCGAATATGTGCTCACCGCCCTCCTCGCATCGGCGGAAGTCGGGTCGGAAGGCGAGGCCTTCCTCAACCGCCCGCTGGCCGACCAGCGCTTCCTCGAGCCCTATTCCGGACTTTATTTCCAGATCAGCGCCGTCAGCAAGCCTCCGGGGGTCTCCGCCGATATCGACATGCCGTCGCGTTCCTTGTGGGACCGCAAGCTCAAGGTGACCAACGCCCATAACGACATCGGCCTCCACATCTACGACAGCCGCGAGCTCGAGGGCGAGACCCTTCGGGTCGTCGAGCGCGACATCCAGCTTCCGGGCTCGCCGACCCGCTGGCGTTTCCAGGTCGCCCAGAGCCGGGAGGATCTCGACGACCAGATCAGCGTGCTCAGGAAGACGCTTCTGCGCTCGTTCGGAATCCTCGGCCTCGGCCTCCTCGTGCTCGCCGCCCTGCAGGCCCTTTACGGATTGTGGCCGCTGCGCCGGGTCCGGCGGGCCATCGCCGCCATCCGCTCCGGCGAGAAGGCGCGGATCGCCGAGCGTTTCCCGACCGAGATCGAGCCGCTGACGGAGGAATTGAACGCCCTTCTGGAGCATAATGAGAAGCAGGCCGAGGAGGCGCGCCGCCACGCCGGCAACCTCGCCCATGCGCTCAAGACCCCGCTCACCGTCATCACCAACGCCGCCACCGCCAACGATCCGGATCTCGCCGACACCGTCTGCCGGGAGGCGACGACGATGCGCCGGCAGGTCGACCATCATCTCGCCAGGGCCCGGGCCATCGGCCGCCGCTCGTCGGCCCAGGCGCGTTCGCCGGTCTGGCCGTCGCTGGAGGCGGTCGAGCGCGCGGTCACCCGGCTTCACGAGAACGTCACCGTCGACCTCGCCGGCGACAAGGCCGCGTCGGTCCGGGTCGAGCGCCAGGATCTCGACGAGATGCTCGGCAACCTCATCGAGAATGCCGCCAAATATGGCGGCGGCCGGGTCTTCGTCACCGCCAGCACCACGTCCGAATGCGTCGAGATCGAGGTCGAGGATGACGGCCGCGGGATCCCGGCCGAAGAGCGCCAGAGCATCTTCGACCGCGGCGCCCGCCTCGACACCGGCAAGCCCGGTACGGGCCTCGGTCTCGCCATCGTCCGCGACGTGGCCCAGATCTACGGCGGCTCGATCAGCCTCGAGGAGAGCGAGGACCTGGGGGGATTGCTGGCCCGGCTGAAGCTGCCTTTGTGCCATTAGCTCCCCTCCCCGGAAGGGTGAGCGACCCGCCTGCGGGTCGCTGAGGGGTGGGTAGGCGAGCGAAGCGAGACTTTTTCAGACTCGGAGTTTCGGCCGCCTTCGGCGGACCCACCCCTGACCCCCTCCCTTTCAGGGAGGGGAAGCTTGCCTTTCCGCCTGACCCAGCGCAAATCCCGCCGCGATGAGCGCCACCGTCCATCCCATCCGCCCTTCCCGCGCACCCTCGCTCGACCCGATGATCCAATTGGTCTCGGCCGACCTGAACCATGTCAACGCCGTCATCCTCGACCGGATGCAGAGCCCGGTCGCGCTGATCCCGGAGCTGGCCGGCCACCTCATCGCCGGCGGCGGCAAGCGGATGCGGCCGATGCTCACCCTGGCCTGCGCCCGGCTGCTCGACTATCAGGGCGCACGCCATCACAAGCTCGCCGCCGCGGTCGAGTTCATCCACACCGCCACCCTGCTCCACGACGACGTCGTCGACGGCTCCGGCCTGAGGCGGGGCAAGCGCACCGCCAACATCATCTGGGGCAATCCGGCAAGCGTCCTGGTCGGCGACTTCCTCTTCTCGCGAAGCTTCGAGCTGATGGTCGAGGACGGCAGCTTGCGGGTCCTCAAGATCCTCTCGCGGGCCTCGGCCGTGATCGCCGAGGGCGAGGTCGACCAGCTCACCGCCCAGCGCCGGATCGAAACCGGGGAGGACCATTATCTGGAGATCATCCAGGCCAAGACCGCTTCTCTCTTCGCCGCCGCCTGCAGGATCGCGGCGATCGTCGCGGAGCGCGGCGAGGAGGTCGAGGAAGCGCTCGACTGCTACGGCCGGAACCTCGGCATCGCCTTCCAGCTGGTCGACGACGCGATCGATTATTCGTCCGATCCGGGAACCATGGGCAAGGGCGTCGGCGACGATTTCCGCGACGGCAAGGTCACGCTCCCCGTCATCCTGGCCCATGCGCGCGGCTCGGCCGCCGAACGCCGCTTCTGGCAGGAAGCGATGGAGGGCAGCCGAGCCTCGGACGAGGATCTTCGTCACGCCATCCGGCTGCTCGAGCGGAGCGGCGCCCTCGCCGACACATTCGGCCGCGCCCGCACCTACGGCCAGCGCGCCATCGATGCGCTTGGCGCCTTCCCGGCCGGCAAGGCCAAGGCGGCGCTCGTGGAGGCGGTGGAGTTCGCGATAGCGCGGGCCTACTGACGATCGGGAGGCCGTCATTGCGAGGAGCGAAGCGACGAAGCAATCTACGCGCCTTCGCCACCGCGGGCTGGATTGCTTCGCTGCGCTCGCAATGACGAGGAGGTAAAATGACCCTCCCCATTCATGCCGTGCTGCCGCGGCTGTTGGAAGCGCTCCGCCGCGAGTCCAACGCAGTGCTCGTCGCCCCGCCCGGGGCGGGCAAGACCACTGCGGTCGCCCCTGCCCTCCTCGCCGAGCCCTGGTGCACGGGCGAGATCCTGCTCCTTTCCCCGCGCCGTCTCGCCGCCCGGGCGGCCGCCGAGCGGATGGCCGAGCTGGCCGGCGAGCGGGTGGGCGGGACGATCGGCTATTCGACCCGGCTCGATTCGAAGCGCTCGGCGCGCACCCGGATCCTCGTCCTCACCGAAGGCATTTTCAGGAACCGTATCCAGGCGGATCCCGAACTGGCCGGGGTCTCGGCGGTACTCTTCGACGAGGTCCATGAGAGGAGTCTCGACAGCGACTTCGGCCTCGCTCTCGCGCTCGATGCCCAGGGGGCGCTCCGGCCCGACCTCAGGCTCGTAGCCATGTCGGCGACGCTCGACGGAGAGCGCTTCGCGGCCCTGATGGCCGAAGGGGAAGCCCCCGCCCCGGCGATCGAGAGCGAGGGCCGGAGCTTTCCCGTAGAGCTTCGCCATCTCGGACGCTCCGCGGAGAAAAGGATCGAGGACGAGATGGCGGCGGCGATCCGTCGGGGCCTGGCCGAGGCGGAGGGCAGCCTGCTCGCCTTCCTGCCCGGGGTCGCCGAGATCGAGCGCACCGCCGAGCGGCTCGAAGGCCTGACCGACGGGATCGACCTCCACCGCCTCCACGGCAGCCTCGATCCGGGCGCCCAGCGCTCCGCGATCGCCGCTCCGCCTGCGGGCCGGCGCAAGGTCGTCCTCGCCACCTCGATCGCCGAGACCAGCCTGACCCTCGACGGAGTCCGGATCGTCGTCGATTCGGGCCTCGCCCGCCGCCCCCGCTACGACCGGGCGGCCGGGATCACCCGGCTGGTCACTGAGCGCGCCAGCCGGGCGGCGGTCGCCCAGCGGGCCGGGCGCGCGGGACGGCAGGGGCCGGGCATGGTCTACCGGCTCTGGGAGGAAGCGGCGAGCGCGGGCCTGCCCCGCTTCGACCCGCCCGAAATATCCGAAGCCGATCTGAGCGCGCTCCTGCTCGACTGCGCGCTGTGGGGAGTCGCCGATCCGCGCGAGCTGCGCTGGCTCGACCCGCCGCCGGCCGCCGCGGTGGACGAAGCGCGGCGGCGGCTGCAGTCGCTCGGCGCGCTTGGCGACGACGGGCGCCCGACCGCGCACGGCAAGGCGGTCGCGGCACTGCCCCTGCCGCCCCGCCTCGCCCACATGCTGATCGAGGCCCAGGCCCACGGCTGGGGACGGACCGCGGCCGAGGTGGCGGTCCTGCTCTCGGAGCGCGGGCTGGGCGGCAACGACGTCGATCTTGAGACTCGGCTGAGGCGCTGGCGGGGCGAGCGGGGGCACCGGGCGGAGGGAGCGCTGGGGCTTGCGAAAAGGTGGGCCTCGATGATCTCCGTCCCTGCAAGGGAGGGGTCGGGGGTGGGTACCGCCGAAGGCGGCCGAAACTCCGGCGCTGGAAGGCTCGCTAAGCTCGCACCCACCCCCAGCCCCTCCCTTCCAGGGAGGGGAGACATAGGTCCCTGCCTCGCCTTGGCCTTCCCCGACCGACTCTCGAAGCGCCGCGATCCGTCGGGCGAGAATTGGATCAGCGCCGGCGGCCGCGGCTTCCGGCTCGATCCGAATTCGCCGCTCGCCCGCGAGACCTGGCTTGCCGTCGGCGAGGTGAGCGGCACCGCCGCCGGCGCCCGGATCCTGTCCGCCGCGGTTCTTGGCGAGGCCGAGGTCGAGGCCCTGTTCGGCGACCGGATCGAAAGCGGAGCGCAGATCCACTTCGACCCCGCGACCGGCTCGGTCCGGGCCCGCCGAGGGCGGCGCCTTGGGGCGATCACTCTCTCCGAAGGCCAGGATTCCAAGGCTTCCCCGGGCGAGGTCGCGGCGGCGCTCGTCGAGGGGGTGCGCGCCCACGGCCTGCGCCTCCTGCCCTGGAGCGACTCCGCCCGCTCGCTTCGCCGCCGGGCCGCCTTCGCCCGGGCCCACGACCCCTCCCTGCCCGACCTTTCCGACGAGGCCCTTTTTGGCTCGCTCGACGACTGGCTGCCGCTGCTCGTCGCCGGGCGGCGCAGCCTTCGGGACGTCGATCCCGCTTCGCTGTCCGGACTCCTGGACGGCCGCCTCGGCTGGGAAGGCCGCAAGAGCCTCGACCGTCTGGCCCCGCACGCCTTCGAATCCCAGGCGGGCAGCAGCCACCCGATCGACTATGAGGCCGAAGCCGGCCCGACCGTGACCGTCCGGGTCCAGGCGCTCTACGG
>DASQZF010000020.1:0-32724 GCA_035638835.1 Allosphingosinicella sp.
ATGAAGTCGCTGCTCGTGATCGGGTCCGGCGGGCTGATCACCAGCACCACCTCGAAGTCGGATACCCCGTCGCCGTTCGTGTCGCCCTGGACCAGCCAGATCGGCCCGCCCAGCGAGATGTTCTCGAAGCGAAGCTCGCCGGCCGTTCCGCTGAACGCGGCGCTCCCGACGAAGGCGAAGGCCTGGTTGCCGTCGACCGTCTCGTTGGCGTCGATCCTCGACAGGTCGATCACGTCGCCGCTGTTGAAGTCCTGGATCCCGTCCCGCTCCGTGGAGTTGGAGTCGCCGGTCGAACTGTAGCGGAAGATGTCGTTGCCCGCCCCGCCGGTCAGGGTGTCGCCCCTGAGGCCGCCGGAGATCAGATCGGCCCCGGCGCCGCCGGTCAGGACGTCGTTGCCCGCTCCGCCGAAGATCGAGAAGCGCCCGTTCGATTCGTCGGATCCGTTGAACGACAGCGATTCCTCGGATTGAAGCGTGCTTCCGTTGATCGTGATCGACTGGCCGGCTGCGAGCAGATCGTCGTCCCAGGTGATGGAATAGTCGAACTCGGTTCCGCCGCCGCGCGCATAGCGCTCGTCGCTCGCCCCCGAGACGGTGAGGTTCTCGAGGCCCGTGAGCGCACCGGCATAGCCCGGCTGGGTGAAGTCGATCGTGTAGTTGCCGCGAAGGAACAGGCCGTCATAGCCCGCCCCGCCGTCGACCGTGTCGCCCTCGCCGAAGTGGCCGTTGATATGGAAGAAGAAGATGTCGTTGCCGGCGCCGCCGGTCAGGTCGTCCGTTCCCCTGCCTCCGAGGATGACGAACTTCGCGTCCGTTTCGGCCGAGCCGTCGAACCTGAAATCCTCGCCGGCGAGAAGGGAGGATCCGTTGATCACGACCTGGAGCCCGGCGGCGAAGTTCGAGTCGTGGGTGGTGAGGTCGTAATCGTAGAGGTTCGTGCCCGGATCGCCGAAAGCGGTGTTGGTGCCGGCGAGCATCGATATCCGCTCGATGTTGACGACCGAGCCGTCGAGCGTGAGCCCGCCGCTATAATCGCCCTGAAGGACGATGGTGTCCGAGCCCGCGCCGCCGTCGACATTGTCCGCCGCCGTCAGTGCCCCGCCGAAGTAGAAGGCGTCGTCGGCGCCGAGGCCGCTGACCGTATCGTCGCCGCCCTGGCTGACCACGAAGACGTCCCCCTGCGGAGTGCCGGTGATCACATTGTCGCCGGAATCGCCCATCAGCCAGTCGCCCGGCCCCGCCACCCCGTTCACCGTCATCGTGACGGTGACGGTGTTGCCGCCGGCCAGGGTGTAGCTGAACGTGTCGGTCGCCGAAGTGTTGACCGCGCCCGAGCTGTTGTCGGTGAGGCGGTTGAACTTGCCGTTGGGATTGTAGCTGTAGGTGCCGTCGGCATTGACCGTCAGCTTCGCGCCCGAGGCGAGAATGATTTCCTGCCCGACCGCGGCGGAGGATCCGTTCACCTCGGAGATGACGAGCTGATCGCCCGCGTCGGCGTCGCTGTCCGCGCCGGAGCCGTTGTTCGCGAACAGGTCGCCGGTGCCGATCGCATTCTCCGCCGTCGAGACGGCGTCGGGCCGGGCGATCGGAGCGTCGGGCTGGGCCTGGACGTCGATCGTCCGGGTGGCGAAGCCCTCTTCGCTGGTGCCGTCCCCGGTCAGGCCCGGATCGGAGCCGTTGGCGCCCTGGTCGTTGGTATAGACGCTCAGCGTGTCGGTGCCGTTGAAATTGGGATTGGGCGAGTAGGTCAGGCCGTTGTTTGCGGCGAGGGTGGCGTTGATCTCGTTCAGGGTCGCGAGCACGGTGATCGTGTCGACGGCCTGGGCGATGATGTCGCCGGCGCCGATTCCGCCCGCGACGTCGGTTCGGATCTCGATCGAGCCGCTCACCACCTGGAAGGTGATGTACATCTCGTCCGTGGCCGGATCGGCGTCCGGGTCGGAGATCGACATTCCGCTGAGCCACGCGTCGACCGCGTCCTCGGTGGTGCCGATCGTCCCGCCCAGCGAGTTGACCGGAGCGTCGTTGACCGCGGCGATGTTCACCGTGACGACGTTCGAGTCGAGGTCGTTGCCCGAGACCACGATGCCCTGGCCGCCGCCCGGCGCTCCGTCGCCGAAGCCGATCTTGAGATCGACCGACGCCGGCGGGTTGTCGCTGATGTTGGTGTAGCGGACGGCCTGGATGACCTCGTCGACCAGGGCGCTGGTCGCGATCGCCTCCTGGCTGGTGAAGTTCACGACGATCGTGCCGGCGACGATGCTGAAGTTTGCGAAGATCTGGCCGCCGGCCGTCTTGAGGCTGGAGCCGTCGATCGTGAAGTTCGGCCCGGCGACCAGAGCGAAGACGTCTTCGGTGGGATTGATCGCGGGATTGCGGTGAACGGCAAGCGACGAGCCGGCATAATCGCCGGCGCCGCCGTTGCGGGCGTCGAGGTCGATGTCGGCGACGGAGCCCGAAGGCAGGATCGCCACCGCGATCTGCTCGGTCGCGGCGATCGGGCCGCCCGTCGTCAGCACCGGCGAATCGTTGACGGCCGTGACGTCGACGGTGAGCACGTTCGGGCTGGCGTCGACATTGCCGTCGTCGTCGGTGACCGCGAAGGTGATGCTTCCGATACCGGCGCCGTTGGCATTGGAGTCGGCCCTGAAGCTGACCTTGCCGTCGACGAGGTCCTGGGCCGTATAGGTGGCCGGCAGGGTCGCGAGTGCCGGCGCTCCGGCGCCGGCGCTTCCGTCGGCGTCGAAATAGATGCCGCCTCCGCTGACCGCGCTGATCGTGACGCTGGCGAAGGTGCCGTCGCTGTCCGTGAAGCCGAGATCCGAGGCCTGGAGCAGCCGGAAGCTGTCCTCGTCCGCGATGATCGTCGAGCTGGTCCCGGACGGGGCGTCGGCATTGTCGTCGGCGACGCTGATCGTCGTGACCGCGACGTTGCTCGGAAGGTCGCCGTCGGTGACCGTGACGTTGATCGTGCGCGAAGCGTTGGTTCCGCCCGCCGTCGGATCGTCGCCGGTGTTCGCGAAGGTGATCTGCTCGATCGCCTGCGCATATTCGGCCTGGGTCCCGGTTCCGGTGAGGATCAGGGTGGTGGCGGTGCTGCCGGCATCGACAATGATCGACCCGGGCAGGGTTCCGACGACCGTCAGCACGTCGCCGGCGACGGCGTTGGTGATGGTGATCGTCGCGCCTTCGACCTGGTCGCCCGCGTCGGCGTCGGTGATCAGGACGTCGGTGTCGGAGATCGCCGCGGCAGCTCCGCCCTCGGAATAAGCGGATGCGAAGCCGGTGCCCGCGCCGTCCGAGTCGAGGTCGAGGACCGGAGCGATGTCGGACGGGGCGACGTCGAGGGTGAAGGTGTTGGGACTCTGGTCGAGATCGACTCCGCCATTGGCGGTGCCGCCATCGTCCTGCACCTGGAAGGTGAAGGTCTGCTGAGTGTTGGCGGCGGCGGCGGGCGAATCGTAGGTGAGTTCGCCGTTGTCGAGCTGGGCGAGCGTGATCGTGTCGCCGGCGGCGATCGCGACTCCGTTGAGCTTCAGGGTCCCGACCGCCGGAAGGGTCGTGATCTTCACTCCGGCGAAGCTGTCGCCGTCGATCGAATCGGAGAAGCCGTCGCTGAAATCCATCGCGAGGAAGACATAGGGCACGGTGGCGACGGCGTTGGCGCCGTCGTCGGTGCCGGCCGGTTCGTCGTTGACCTGGTCCACCGTGACGCTGATCACGGAGCCGTCCGCCGTCGCGTCGCCGCTGCCGGTGGCGACGACTCCACCGAACGAGTCGGTCGCAGTGAGCCCGATCTGCGCCGGGCCCGCATAATTGGCGTTCGGAGTATATTTGGCGGTGGCCAGCGCCGCGTTGATGTCCGCGAGCGTTCCGCTGAACGACATCGACACGTCGCCGTCGCCATCGCCGGCGGAGAAGGTCAGGCCGGTGGTCGTGGTCAGCTTCAGAGTGCCCTGGGTCGCCGACAGGGTGACCTCGTAGACGCCGGCGGGCGCGAGGGCTGCGTCGGCGTCGCCGATGGAAAGTCCGGTGACTGCGAAATCGACCGAATCCTCGTTCAGAGCAATGTCGGCCGGCGCGGTCGTGGTGATCGGATCGTTGACCGCTCCGACGGTGACCGTGGCGACGGCGGTATCCTGGTTTCCGTTGCCGTCGTCGATCGTATATTCGAACGTCGCGGTGCCGTTGAAATTGGCGGTCGGGGTGAAGGTGACGACTCCCGCCGTGACGCTGACCGTTCCGTTGGTCGCGTTGCCGGCCGAGACGATGGTGCGCGCATCGCCGTCCGGATCGGTGTCGTTGCCGGTCAGCTCGGTCGAATATTGCGCCGGCGTGTCTTCGGTGGCGGTGAGGCCCGGATCGTCCACCGCGACGGGAGGCGCGTTCTGGGCGAAGCCGAAGTCGACTGTGTTGTTGACGTCGTTGCCGGTGCCTGCGGTCGGCTCCTGATTATATTCGAGGTTGATCGCCTTGGAGGCGACCGCTCCGCCCGTCGCGGCGGCGCCGTTATTGTCGTTCTCGGCATTGTCGTCGGGATCGGCCGCGGTGCCCGGAGCAACGGACAGGCCCTCGAGAACGCCGCCCGAGCCGAAGTTGGTCGACTTGACGACGACGATATAGTCGCCATGGGCGAGGCCCGCGAAGCTGTAGAGGCCGCCGGCGGCAGTGGTGGTGGTCCCCAGGAAGACGTCGCCGGCGTCCCAGCCGCCGCTGTCGTTGGTGTCGGCATAGAGGTCGACGACCACTCCGACGATCCCGGTGTCGGTGCCGGCGTCGTAATCGCCGTCCTTGTTGACGTCGAGGAAGACGAGGTTGCCGAGAGTCAGGCTGTCGAGCGCCAATGTCTCCTGGGCGACCTGGTTGGCGAAATTGCTTCCGCTGATCGTTGCCGTGTTGACCAGGTTGACGATGAAATTGTCCCTCTGGTCGTTGATCGTCGCCTTGATGAAGACGTCGACGGTCTTGCCGGTCGGGATGGTGCCGATGACGACCGGAGTGATCGCATAGGCGGTGGAGCCCACGGAGCCCGGGGTAGCCCCCGCAGCTTCGCCCGCGGCCGGAAGCCGGCGCTCGCCGGCATTGACGTAGCCGTACATCAGCTCGCTGGAGCTCGACCCGGCATATTCGTCGCCCAGGCCGATCTGGTGGCCGAGCTCGTGCATGACGACGGTGAGCAGGTCGATCTTGCCCTGGGCCGCTCCGCCGGAATCGGCGGTGAGCCTTGTGCCCGAGCCTTCATATTCGCTGTCCTCGCCCGGGGTCGAATCGACGAACCAGCCATGGCCGGCGGCGTCGTTGTCGATGTTGACGATCCCGTGGGTCGAGGAGCCGACGAAGATCCCAGCCATGTCGACGATCCCGAACTGGACCGCGCGCATCGCGTCGACCTGCGCCGCGGTCGCGCCCGCGTCGATCCAGCGCTGGATGGCCGCCTCGATCAGGACGTCCAGTTCGGCCTGGCTGAGCATTCCGTCGTCGCCGGCGACCGGGGGCGTGCCGGAGCCGCCCGTCCCGCCCGTGCCCGGATTTCCGCCCGTGCCGCCGTCGCCTGCCGGCGGGGTGCCGCTCGAATCGCCGGTGCCGCCGGACGCGTCCGCCGGCTCCTCCCGGCCAGCCGCGCCGTCGTCGAAGGTCGGGTTGACCGGCGGTGCCTGATCCTCCCAGCCCAGACCCGAGCCGGCCATCATCGGACCCGCCGGAATCCCCAGGACGAAGGCCTGATTGCCGACGTTGGTGACTTGGTTGGCGTCGACCTTCGATCCGGCGATGGTCGGGAAGGGACCGTTGTTGAGCGTATTGGTCGGGTTCCAGAAGTTGCTGAGGCTGGTGCTGGCGGTGCCGCCGCCGCCCGACGGCCGGAACTCGCCATGGCTGGTATTGGCGTTCACCGTATAGCCGGGAACATAATATTGGGCCGCGCCGGACAGCTGGTCGAGGAAGATTGCGCTTCCGCCGTTGACCGGGCCGGCATTGAGCGTGTTGCCCGAGATGGAGAGGCCCATCTTGGCCGCGTCCTGGCTGTTCGCCGCGCTGCTCTGGCCGCCGACGATTGCGTAGAGGCCGGACAGGACGTTGCCGCCCATCTCCGCCACCGTGTTGCCGGTGACGGTCGCCTCGAGCCGGGCCGTGCCGGTGGTGCCCTGCATGTTCGACCTGAGGATGATCCCGCCGAACGCGTCGGCGACGTCGTGGACCGTATTGTTCTGGATCTTGACCGCATAGGTCAGCGAGCCGGTGCCGGCGCTGCGCACGAGCCCGGCGACGATTCCGGCGCCGCCGCCGCTCGATCCCGCCGCCTGGCCGCCCTGGAGGCCGCCGCCGGCGGTTCCGATGATATTGTTGGCGATAGTGCCGCTGATGATCCCGGCGGTGCCGGTATAGGTGGCCTGGAGCGCGTCGCCGACGGCGCCGCGAATGGTATTGCCGCTGAAATTGTAGGTTATGTTGACGTTGGACGTCGCCGCCGTGTCGCCGCCGAGGAGGGTCACTCCCCCGCCGCCCGAGACGATGTTGGTGTGCCCGTTCAGCATCTGATTGTTGGTGATGGTAATGTTCTGGGTCGTGTTGCCGATGGCGAGCGTCTGCAGCTGGTCGCCGCGGGCGCCGTTGAAGGCGACTCCGGTGACGTTCAGGGTCAGGTTGCTGGTGCCGCCGGATTCGACGTGAAGGCTGTCGTCGCCCTGGGTCGTCTGGTTGACGTTGAACACCGCCTGCCGGGCGGCGCTGTCCTGGACCGTCATGTTCAACGTGTCGTTGCTGTAGACGAAGACCGACAAATTGTTCTCGTAGCCGCCGCCGATCGTGTTGCCCTCGAACAGGGCCGTGCCCTTGATTCCCGACTGGCTGGTGAGATTCTCGGTCCCGAAGCGGATCGCGCCCTCGTCGAACGTCGCGCTGGTGCCGTAGGTGCCCGTAAGGTCCGAGTTGCGGAGGGTGAAGTTCGTCACCTTCTCGCCGCGGATCCCGAAGTTTGAGAAGGTGCCGTTGATAAGCATGTTGGAGAGCGAGACGTTGCTCACATTCTCGAGATAGATTCCGGTCCCGGTGGTCGAGGCCGCCGAGGAGCTTCCGGCGTCGGCGCCGCTGATGTTGGAGATGGTTCCGCCCGAATTGGCGGACGTGCCGGTGCCGGTGACGACGAAATGCCCCGTCGCGCCCGTGTCCTTCAGGAACACGGGAGTGGAGCCGCCGCCGCTCGCCGCGACCGACTTGAGGTCGATGTTCGAAACGGTTCCGTCGATCACGATCGCCCGGCCGGTGGTCGCGGTGACCGTGTTGCGCGCCGTGGCGGTGTCGTCGATGTTGAGGTTGCCGCCGCCGCTGGCGTTGATCCCGATTCCGGTGGTGGTGCTGATCACCAGCCCGTTGCTCCCCGCGGCCGAGCCCGGGGTGAAGCTGATGTTGCCGCCGCTATTGCCGGTGAAGTTGACCGCCGTGCCCGACGTCGTCGTGAGGTTGATCGACGAATTGGTGAAATTGGCCGTCGTCCCGCCGGTGTTTCCGGTCATGTCGATGGCGTTGACGGCGGCGGTGGTGAGGCTGGTCGCGCCGGTGAAGTTGATCGTGCCGCCCGTATTGTTGGCGACCCGGACTCCCGCCGCGGTTCCCGAGGCGGTGAGGGCGCCGCTGATGTCGATGGTGCCGACGCTGTGGCCGGAGATGTCGACCGCCTGGTTGCCGCCCGACGATTTCGAGATGCTCGCCGCGATCACCACCGCGCCGGTGCCGCCGTTGATGAAGACCCCGTCGCCGCCGGCGTCGTTGGTCCCGCCGATATTGCCGCCGTTGACGTTCACCGCATTGGTCGCGCCGATGATGTTGATCCCGGCGCCCGAGACGCCGTTGATGTTGACTGAGCCGAAGGTGACCGCGCCGGTCGTGTTCGGAAGGGTGCCGTTGATCTCGATCCCGTCGCCGGTCACGAAATTGCCGACGGCCGTGCTCCCGATCGTCGCGCTCGCGAAGTTGAAGGTCGAGTTGGAAGCGGTGATGTTGATCGCGTCGGCGCCGGCGCCGGCGGTCCCGCCGATGGTGACGGCGCCGCCGCTGAAAATGCCCGCGCCCGCGGCGTCGAGATTGTTGATGTTGATCGCGTTGCCGGCGGCGACCGTGCCGCTGGTCAGAGCGCCGAAGGCTATTCCGCCCGTCCCCATCGCACCGTTCTGCAGGTTCAGGACCTGGCCGGTCGTGGTCGTGACCGAATTGTTGGCGCCGGTGATGTTGAGGGTGCCGCCGCCGGTGAAGGTGAGGCCGGTCCCCGTCGTGGTGGCGATATCGAGTCCCGTGCCGCCCGCCGCGAAGTTAATCGTTCCGCTGTTGTTGGTGAGCGCGATTCCGTTGCCGCCGCCCGCGCCGGCGTTGAGATTCACCTGGCCGTTGAAGTTGACGGTGCCGGCGCTGCCGTCGATCAGGATACCGGTCGTTCCGGCATTGATCGCATTATCGCCGATGGCGCCCGAGAAGGTCACGGTCCCGCCGGTGCGGTCCTGGATCTCGACGGCGTTACCGATCGGGAGGGAAATGGCGCCGCCGTAAGTGAAGTTGACGTCGCCGCCCGAGGACGCGGTCGCGCCGCCGGCCGCGCCGATGAGGACGGAGACTCCGACCGCCGTCTCGATGGTTCCGGTGGCCGCGCTGAAAGTGCCGGTGACGCCCTGAAGGTGGACGCCTTCCGTCGTGGAGTTCATGGAGCTCAGCTGATCGAGGTCGACATTGAGGGTGCCGCCGCTGTCGATGTCGACCGCCTTGCCCTGGCCGGTGATGCTGGTCGCGTCGACGACGAGCGTCCCGACGTTGCCGTTGTCCTGAAGGCCCACGGCGCCCGCGCCGGCGCCGTTCAGGGTCACGCCCATGATCGTGTTGTTGGAGGCGAGCGTCACTCCGACGCCGGAATAATTGATGGTCGTGTTGGAGGCGTTGGCGCCGATGCTCAGGCCATTGACGACGAATGCGTGGCCGTCGCCGAACAGCTTCTGGCCGGTCTCGAGGACGATGCCGGAGCCGTAGGTGCCCGCATTGTAGACGAAGATGGTGTCGTCGGCATTGTCGAGACCGTCGGCGGAACCCCCGGTGCTCAGCGGCGCCAGGGTTGCGAAGGGCTTGGCCCAGCTTCCGTCGCCGGTGATGTCGCTTCCAGTGGCGGCGTTCACGTACCAGACCGGGTCGGTGACGCTGAACGTGACGATCCCGGTCGAGACGCTGGCGAGCCCGTCCTCGTCGGTCACCGTGTATTGGAACGAGGCGGTTCCGACATAACCGGTGGTCGGAGTGAAGGTGAACGTTCCGTCGCCGTTGTTGACGATCGCGCCGTTGCTGGCGCTGTTGACGCCCGAGATGACGAGGTTGATCTCGGCGCCGTCGGGATCGACGTCGTTGCCGAGCAGCTGGGAAGCCGTGAAGGTCATCGGCGTGTTGCCGGTGATCGAGGGCAGGAAATCGTCGAAGGCGATGGGGGTGACCTGGACGGCGTTCGAATCGTTGGAATCGACCGTCAGGCCGTTGGTCGTCGCGTTGACCGTGACTCCCTCGGCATTGTCGCCGGGGCCGACGGTGATCCGGATCCGGGTGGTGACGATATCGCCGGGATCGAACTGGCCGTCGCCGTCCTGGTCGTTGAACAGCGTGGACGAGCGCGTAGCGGTGATATTGACGGCCATTTTATTAGTCCCCCCAGCGGGCAAGGTCCCAGGCTCGCATGCGCACGCATGCGAGACCCCCATCTGCTAGATGGCATAGATTGCCGCCACCGCCTAGAGCGATAAACCTACATCAATGTTAAATAATGGCCGAAAAACAACGGTCCAAGCCATTATTCGGATATTATTCCCGGAAAGCGGTTTCGCTGAGCTTGGTGATCGGGCTCAAAATGTAATTGAGGATGGTGCGCTTGTCGCCGAGCAGGCTGACGTCGGCGACCATCCCGGTGCCGATCGGCATCCGCCGGCCGTTCTTCTCGAGCGCGTTCTTGTTGGTCCGGACCTGAACCGTGTAGAAGCTCTCGCCCGTCTTCTCGTTCAGGGTCGCGTCCGGCGAGATCGCGGTGACCACCCCGTCGAGCGATCCGTAGATCGAGGGATCGTAGGCGGTGATGCTGACCTTGGCCTTCTGGTCCATCCGGACCCAGGCGATGTCCTGCGGACGAACCTGGGTCTCGACCAGCAGGGTCTCCTCCGAAGGAACGATCTCGACCAGCGGAGCCCCGGGGCCGACCGCTCCGCCGACCGTGGTGATGAGCACCCGGTTGACCCGCCCGGGCAGCGGAGCCCGGACGACCGTTCGGGCCTCGCGCTCGGCCAGCGCCGGGAGGGTCGCCCGGCGCGCGGAATATTCGGCCTGGGCGGTGGCGAGCTCGTTGGCGGCGACCGAGCGCCAGTCCTGGCGCTGCTGGTTGAGCGAGGACTGGGCCTCGGCGACCGCCGATCGGGCCCTCAAGATGGCCGCGGACGCCGCCGCCGCCTCGCTCGCCGCCACCGCATGGGCGCTCTCCGCCTGCATCAGCGACAGCCGCGGTTCGATCCCGCGCTCGACCATCGGCCGGATGAGGTTGAGCTCCTGGCGGCGGGCATCGCGCGCCGTCACCCTCGCGTCATAGGCGGCCTGGGCCTCCTGGACGGAGCGGCTGGCCTGGGCGACCCGCGCCTGGCCGGCGGCGATCACGCTTCCAAGCTCCTGCATCCGCGAGGCGTGGAGCGAGCGCTCGATCATCATCTGGCTCGCCGCGGCCTGATCGGCCGGCGCCGGATAGGAGGGCTCGCGCCCCGATACTTCGGCCGAAAGCCGGGCGATCTTCATTCCGAGCGCATTGGCCGAAGCCTCCCCGCTTCCGAGCTCCGAGCCCGTAGCGGTCCGGTCGAGCCGGATCAGCTCCTGGCCCGCTTTCACCTGCTGTCCGGTCCTGACGTTGATCGCCTCGACCACCCCGCCCTCGAGATTGGAGACGATCTGGAGCTGGGAGGTCGCGATCACGCGGCCCTGGCCGCGGACCGTCCGGTCGAGCTCGGTCAGTGCCGCCCAGATGACGAAGATCACGAAGAAGCCGACCACCACCCAGAGAAGCACGTTCGACGCCGTCCGCGGTTTGATCCGGCTCGTCAGATCCTCGATATGGGTGTGCTCGTTCATGGTCTAGGTCCGTACTCAGGCCGCCTTGGTGGGCGGCGTCTGCTGCCGCGTGATCTGCTTGAGCACCTCGTCGCGAGGCCCGTCCATCGCGACCCGGCCGCGCTCGATCAGCATGATCCGGCTGACCAAAGCGAGCAAGGGCGGGCGGTGGGTGATGAGGACGAGGGTGCGGTCCTTCAATTCCTCGCGCAGACGCTGGATCAGTGCGGTCTCGGTCTGGGCGTCCATCGCGCTGGTCGGCTCGTCGAACACCAGGACCGGAGGCCGGCCGGCGAGCGCCCGGGCGAGCGCGATCGACTGGCGCTGGCCGCCCGAAAGCCCCTCGCCGCGGTCGGCCAGGCGCAGGTCGTAGCCGTTGGCGATCGTGCCCATGAAGCTGTGGGTTCCGGAAAGCTCGGCCGAGCGGAGCAGCTCCTCGTCGTCGACATGGCCCCGGGCCAGCCCGATATTCTCCCGCACCGAGCCGGTGAGGAGGACGCTTTCCTGGAGCGCCGCTCCCATATAACGGCGCATCTCGATCGGATCGAGCTGGCGGATGTCGGTCCCGTCGATCATCACCAGCCCCTCTTCGGGCGGGTAGAGTCCGAGGACCAGCCGGGCGATTGTCGACTTGCCCGAGCCGACCCGGCCGAGAAGCGCGACATGCTCCCCCGGCTGGATCGTGAAATTGAGGTCCTCCAGGGTCTTCTCGGCGGCGCCGGGATATTTGAAGCTGACGTTGCGGAACTCGATCCGGCCCTTCATCCCGGCCATCTTCAGCCCCTCGCCCTCCGGGCCTTCCGGCGGGAGGTTCATCATCTCGTTGAGCTGGCGGTAGGCGGTCCGGGTCGAGGTCATCCGCGAGAGCAGCTGCGAGATCTGGGCGAGCGGCGCGACGGCCCGGCCGGCGAGGATCGAGCAGGCGATGAGCCCGCCCATGGTCAGGTCCTGGGTGGCGATCATGCCCACGCCTACGATCACCACTCCCGCATAGGAGATGGTCCCGGCCGAGGTCGCCGTGGTGATCCCGATGCTGGCGATCAGCCTCTGCCTCAGCGAGCTGTCGGAATGGTTCTCCATCGCCTGGTCCCAGCGGCGGGCGAGGAGCGGGCCGGCGCCCGCGGCCTTGACCGTCTCGAGACCGCCGATCGTCTCGACCAGCACCGATTGCTTGGCCATGCCTTCGCCCATCGCCTTTGCGGAAAGGCGGTCCATCGCCGGCTGGGTGAGCGCTCCAACGATGATGACGAGCGGAACCATCAGCGCCGGCACCAGGACCACCATTCCACCGATGATCCAGATCACCAGCAGGGTCAGGATGATGAAGGGCAGGTCGACGACCGCGGTGAGGGTCGCGGAGGTGAAGAAGTCGCGGAGAGCCTCCAGCTCGCGCATCAGCCCGGTCAGGGATCCGGTCGAGCCCTTCTTGAGGTCGAGGCGGAGCCGGAGCAGCCGGCCGAACAGGGTCTCGCCGACGTCGCGGTCGATCCCGGCTCCGGCGACGTCGACGAAATAGGCCCGAAGGAGCTTCAGGACGAAGTCGAAGACGACGACGATGGCGAGGCCGATCGACAGAGCGACCAGCGACGAGGTGGCGTTGTTCGGAACCACCCGATCGTAGACGATCATCGTGAACAGCGACGTCATGAGGCCGAAGATGTTGATCAGGACGGCGGCTAGGCAGACCTTCATGAAGATCGCCCGGTTGCGCCGCATCGGCTCCATCAGCCAGGCCGCGAATCGCGGCTGGGACGACGGCTTGATCTCGTGATCCTTACTCATCCTGGCCTCCCACTCGGGCGGGGTCGATGCCGAGCGCGCCGAGCAGGTCGCCGGTGCGCGACAGGAGCACGTAGCGGGCCGCGTCGAGCTCGGCCAGGGTCCGGATGAAGGCGGTCGCGGTCTCGAAATAGGCGTCCTCGGCGGCGACCACGTCGAACAGGCTGCCCCGCGAGTTGATGAAGCGCTCGATCAGGACGTCGCGCGACTGGCGGCTCGCGAAATAGCTCGCCTCGAGCGCCCGAAGCTGCTCCTCCAGAGCCCTGACGTCGGACCAGGCGATGGCGGCGTCGCGTGACGCCTCGTCGCGGACCCGGGCGGCCCGGGCGTCGGCGGAGACCGCTCGCGCCCTTGCCTGGGCGACCCGCGCCTCGGTTCCTCCGAACAATCGCTGGCGCAGCGTGACCCGGCCTCTAATGTCATAGTCCCGGTCGTTCTCGAACACCCCGTAGCGTCCGGCGTCGATCCCGGCGCTGATCTGAGGCAATCGGTCGTTCTTGGTCGCCCTCGCCTCGCGCCGCGCCGAATCGGCCATCGCCTGGGCCGATCGCGCAGCCGGAGTGCTCATCCCGGCGAGCGCCGCCGCGTCGCGGGTGAGGGCCGGGGTCTGCGGGACCGGGGCGCGCTCGAGAAAAGCGGGCGGAGGCGATCCGGTGAGCTCGGTGTAGCGGGCCTCGGCGTTGGCGAGCAGCCTTCGGAATCCGGCCAGGCGGGTCCGGGCGGAAGCGAGATAGCTTTCGACCCGGGCGGTGTCGCCCGGCGCCGAGACGCCCTGCTCCACCCTCTCCTCGACCGCTTCGCGAAGCTCCTGCTGGTTGGCGACGAAGGATTCGCTAAGCGCCACCAGGGCTCGATAGGCGAAGACGTCGTACCAGGAAGCGACCGTGTTGAGCGCGATCCGGTCCGCGCTCGCCTCGGCCTCGGCGGCGGCGGCCCGGAGGCGGGATCCGGCGGCGAGCACACGGTCGGCGCTCGCTCCGAAATCGAAGACGGTCTGGTTGACGTTGAGGATCGCGTCGGTCCGGGCCGAGGGGCGCGAGCGCTCGATGATGTTGCCCTGGTCGTTGGAGAAATCGCGCGAGATCACCCGGTAGGAGGAGACGCTGAGGTCGATCGAGGGAAGGCGCCTTTCCCGGGCTTCGTCGACGACCGCGTCGGCCTCGGCGCTGGTCGCCCTCGCCTCCTGGGTCGCCGGATGGCGCTCCACCGCGGTGGCGACGACGTCGCGGAACATCTCCGGCGAGGCCTGGCTCCGGGCGAGCTGAAGGATCGGGTCCTTGCCCGGATCGATGTTCAGCGGATCGTTGGTCGGGCCCGGCAGGGTCGGCGAGACCGACCGCGGGAGGGCTGATTGCGGAAGAATTGGGCCCGGAACGACGCCGGGAACGACGATATTCGGGCTCTGCCGGAGACTGGAGGGAGGCCCCGCGACCGGCGACGAAGGAGTGGGTGCGATGTGCGAAGGCAGCGGCGCCGGAGCGCGCTCGGGAATGTAGGGCGGGGTCGGAGTGGGCGGCGGCGGAGTGCTCGTCCCCGGCGAGCTCGTCGACGGCACCTGGGCGAGCGCCGTCGCGCCCGTGACGAGCGACAGCGCGCAAACCAGCGCTCCCTTGTTCAACCCCAGCATCGTCTGTCTAAGAACCCTCTCCCGCCGGTCCCTTACCCACGTTAACCGCGCGAGACTAGGAAAACCTGCACCCTCAAGGGATTGGCCGTTGCGGCGGCGCCCTCCCGGAGGATCAGGCGGCTTCCGGCGGGAAGCGGGCGAGGCAGGCGAAGTTCGGCGATTCGTCGCCGCCGATCACCGTCTCGCCTTCGACGTCGACCCAGACATGGGCGGCGAGCCCGTCGCCGTCGCGCCTCGCGCCGTAGAGGAGGACCGAAGGGATTCCGCGCCGGCGGAGCATCCAGTGGAGCGCGAGTCCCTTCTGGAAGCAGACCGCCCTCCAGGGCACTCGCCGGGACCAGCCCGTCACCGCCGAGCGGGCGCGCCGCACCGTCTGCGGATCGACCCGCGCCGGCCCCCGGGCCGGGGCCGATGCGGCTGCGGCGACCCGCCGGAACGGGAGCAGGGCGATGGCCATCGACGCCAGCGCCAGCGCCGCCAGGGCTTCGGCGAGCATCGGAGCGTCGGCGAGGCGCGGCCGGCTCGGTCTGGCGGCTGGGGAATCCATCGCCCGGCGTTACAGGATGCGCCTCGAAGGCGCCAACCCTTGTTCAGGCGCGGCGTCATGGCCTAGGACCCGCGGGGTGCTCCTGCCCCGCGAATTCGAGCTCGTCGCCGCCTGCTGCCGCTGGCCTCCGTCGCCGGCGCGCGAGGACGCTGTGCGCGCCGCCGCGGCGGGTGCGGACTGGGACCTCGTGGCCCGGATCGCCGAACGCCACCGGGTCGAGGGCCTGGTATGGGCCGCTCTCAGGAACTCGGACCTGCTTGTGCCGCCCGAGGCCCGCGAGCGCCTCCAGGCCGCCGCGGACCGGATCGCTCGCCAGAACCTGGTCCTGGCGGCGGAATCGCTTCGGCTGACCGGCCTGCTGGAGCGGGCCCAGGTCCGCCACCTGTTCGTCAAGGGGATCAGCCTCTCGATCCTCGCCTACGGCTCGATCGCCCCCAAGATGGGGTGGGACATCGACCTGCTCGTTCCGCCCGGCTCGGTCGAGACCGCGGCCGAGGCGCTCGAGGGCGCGGGCTACCGGCTCCTCCTTCCGAGCGGTCCGGCGGGCCGGCGGCGGCTTGGGCTCTGGCACCTTCACTGGAAGGAATCGGTCTGGGTCTCGCCCGGCGGAAGGCTGACCGTCGAGCTCCACTCCAGGCTCAACGACAATCCGCTGCTGCTGCCCGGGATCGGCCCCGATTCGCCGAGCCGCCAGGTCGAGGTCTCGAAGGGCCGCTTCCTCGCCACCCTGCGAACCGACGAGCTCTTCGCCTATCTTTGCGTCCACGGCGCCTCCAGCGCCTGGTTCAGGCTGAAATGGATCGCCGACGTCGGGGCCCTCATCGGCGGCTGCCCGCCCGAAGAGGTGGAGCGCCTCTATCGCCGCTCGCAGGAGATGGGCGCGGGGAGGGCCGCCGCCCAGGCGCTCCTGCTTTGCGAGCGGCTGCTCAACACCGCGGTGCCGCCCGCTTTGGGCGCGGAGCTTCGCTCGGACCGGATCAACCGCTGGCTCCTCGGAATCGCCCTGCGCAAGCTCGCCGGCCGGACCCTCACCGCGGAGCTCGACGAGAAGCTGCTCGGCACCGGCACCCTGCACCTCATGCAGTTCGCGCTGATGCCGGGCCTGCGGTTCAAATATGCCGAGCTCCGCCGCCGCCTGATCAACCCGGCCGACCGAATCGCCGTCCCGCTCCCGAAAGCGCTCAATTTCCTCTATCCCCTGGTCGCGGTTTCGAGGCGTCTGGGCCGGCGCACCCAGTAGCGAAACCGTTGCGTAAAGTTGCGGAAAGTGGCGATTGTTCGCGTTTTGACCACATTTATCCACAAAGCGCTTCCCTGCCGCGCGCTACAAGGAGTAAAGGGCGGGCTGGAGCGGGCGTGGAAGCCCCCGAAGGCGTCGACTATTGGCAAGTCTCTGACAACAGTCCAATATCCGCAGAGGGGATGCCCGCGATTCGACAGGGCTGGGGAGTGCTGTGGTGACTGGAATACTTAGTCGTTGGATTGGCGCGGCTTATGCGGCGGGCGTCATGGCCTGGTCTTCCGCGGCCATGGCTCAGGATTCCTATTCCGGCGCCGACCCAGCCGGCTCGGGCGTGGTCGTTTCCGCGGTCCGCTGGCTTCAGGGAACCCTGCTCGGCACGGTCGCGACCGTGGTCGCGGTGATCGCCGTCGCCTCCGTCGGCTTCATGATGCTGACCGGCCGGATCAACTGGCGCTACGGCGCGACCGTCATCCTCGGCTGCTTCATCCTCTTCGGCGCGGCGAGTATCGTCGCCGGGATCCAGTCCACGTCCAGCCTCGGCAACTGAGGCGTGGACGGCCTGGAACATGACCGGCTGTTCGTCGCACTGACGCGTCCGCAGATGTTCGCGGGCGTGACCTATTCCTATTTCATCGCCAATGCCGTCGTCGCGACCGAATTGTTCCTGATCTTCAAGTCGATCTGGGCGATCCTCGCGGCGGTCGTCATCCACGTCGTCGGCGTTCTCCTCTGCCTTCGCGAGCCGCGCTTCTTCGACCTCTGGCTTACCCGCGCTTCGCGCTGCCCGCGCGTGAAGAATCACAAGGTGTGGGGTTGCAACTCCTACCGCCCCTGACCCGCGACCGGCGAGCGCCGTCGAAGGAGCTGCCGGCCGGCAAGCACCTCCCTTACGCTCGCCACCTCGACGATCATACGATCGAGACCCGCGACGGACTTCTGATCCAGGTCCTGCAGATGCGCGGCCTGCTGTTCGAGACGGCCGATACGGAGGAGATAAACTATCGCAAGCGCCTGCGCGACGCGATGCTCCAGTCGATCGGCACGTCGCGCTACGCCATCTACCACCACGTCGTCCGGCGCAGGATCGACGTCGGCCTGTCCGAAGGCCATCCCGACCCCTTTTCCCGCCAGCTCGACGACGCCTGGCGCCGCCGGCTCGAAGGCAAGCGCCTCTATATCAACGAGCTCTTCCTGACCCTGGTGAGAAGGCCGCTGCAGGGACGGATCGGACGGCTGGACCGGATCCGAGAGCGGCTCGGCCGCGCCTCCGCGGCGCCGGATTCGGGCGGGGCCTATGAACGCCACCAGCTCGGCCAGGCGCGCGACGCTCTGATGGCGGCCTTGGGCAGCTACGAGCCGCGCCTGCTCGGAGTCTACGACACTCCGCACGGGCCCTGCTCGGAGCCGCTCGAATTCCTGTCCATGCTCTACAATGGCGAGATGCGGCCCGTCCTCCTGCCCCAGCAGGACCTCGGCGACTATCTCCCCTACCGGCGGATCAGCTTCGGCCAGGAGACGGTCGAGCTCGGCCCGGCGGGCGCGACCCCGCGAAGCTTCACCGGGCTGGTGTCGATCAAGGATTATCCCGGGCAGACGGTCGCCGGGATGCTCGACGAGCTTCTGCGCCTTCCGTTCGAGCTGACCGTCTCCCAGTCCTTCGGATTCGTCGAACGCCAGGCGGCGCTTTCGACGATGAACCTGGCGCTGAGGCGCATGCGGTCGGCCGAGGACGAAGCGGTGAGCCTTCGCGCCGAGCTGTCCAGCGCCAAGGACGAAGTCGCCGCCGGGCGGGCCGGCTTCGGCGAGCACCATATGACGATCGCGCTCCGCGCCGACACGCCCGCCGCGGTCGCCGAGGGAGTCGCCGAAGTTCAGGCCTCGCTGGCCGACCTGGGAATCATCTCGGTTCGCGAGGAGATCGCTCTCGAACCCGCCTTCTGGGCTCAGTTTCCAGGCAATTTCAAATATATCGCCCGCCGGGGCCTCATCTCCACCGGGAATTTCGCGGGCCTCGCCAGCGGCCACAATTTCGCGCTCGGGCGCGCCCAGGGCAATCACTGGGGCGAGGCCGTGACCCTCCTCGAGACGACGGCGGCGGGCCCCTATTATTTCAATTTCCACCAGGGCGACCTCGGCAACTTCACCGTCATCGGGCCGTCGGGCTCGGGGAAGACGGTGGTCCTCAACTTCCTGCTCGCCCAGGCGCGCAAGTTCCGGCCGCGGATCATCTTCTTCGACAAGGATCGCGGCGCCGAGCTCTTCATCCGGGCGATCGGAGGGCGCTACGACCTTCTCCGCCCGGGGACGCCCTCTGGCCTCAATCCGCTCCAGCTTCCCGACAATCCGGTCAATCGCCAGTTCCTGATCGACTGGGTGTCCTTGCTCGCGGGCGGCGCCGACATCGACGAAGTCGCCCGGATCAAGGATGCGATCGACGCCAATTTCGAGCAGCCCGAAGACCATCGCCGGCTTCGTCACCTTGCCGAGCTGTTCCGGGGCGGCCATCGCCCGACCGCCAGCGATCTGTGGTCCCGGCTTCGGCCCTGGTGGGGCGACGGCGAGCGTTCCTGGCTGTTCGACAACGCCCGCGACCGGACCGACCTGACCGCCGAATCGGTCGGATTCGACATGACCCAGATCCTCGACGATCCGGCCCTTCGCACCCCGGCGATGATGTATCTCTTCCACCGGGTCGAAGAGCGGCTCGACGGAAGCGCGGCGATCATCGTCGTCGACGAGGGCTGGAAGGCGCTCGACGACGACGTCTTCGTCCGGCGGATCAAAGATTGGGAAAAGACGATCCGAAAGCGCAACGGGATCGTCGGCTTCGCGACCCAGAGCGCTCAGGACGCCCTCGAGAGCCGGATCGCGAGCGCCATCGTCGAGCAGGCGGCGACCCAGATATTCATGGCCAATCCGAAGGCCCGGGCCGAGGATTATGTGGGCGGCTTCGGTCTGACCCCGCACGAATATGAGCTGATCCGGACCCTTCCCGACAGCGCCCATTGCTTCCTCATCAAGCACGGGACCGACAGCGTCGTCGCCCGGCTCAACCTCAGCGGAGAGCAGGACCTCCTCACCATCCTGTCCGGGCGCGAGCGCACGGTCCGGCTCCTGGACGAGATCCGCGCCCAGACCGGCGACGATCCGGCCGAGTGGATCCCCCGCCTGCTGGAGGTCGCCTGATGAACGGCTGCGCGCCGCTCTCGCCCGGAGCGGGCTTCATCCAGTCGGTGCTCGCATTCCTCGATTGCCAGGCCCAGGTCCTGGGCTCGCGCGGCTGGCAGGCGCTCGCGGCGCCCGGATCCACCCTTGCGATCCTGCTGATGGGCTTCCTCACCTTGTTCGTCGCCCTGTTCGGCTACCGGCTTCTGCTCGGCCAGGGACCGGACGTCCGGACCGGCGTGGTCGCCTTCGTCAAGATCGGAATCGTCTTCGCGCTCGCGACGAGCTGGGGGGCCTATTCGACCCTGGTCTACGACGTGGTAAACCGGGGGCCGGCGGAGATGGCCGCGACGATCGGAGGCCCGAGCCGGCTTCCGGGCACCGGCGGCGACCTGGTCGCCCGGCTCGACGGCGCCGACAAGGCCTTCGTCGCCCTCTCCGTCCTCGGCGAGGGGCGGCCGCCCCCGATGGTCCTGGACGGCAATCAGTCGGCCGGGCCGCTTGATATCCCGACTCCGGCTTATTCGGGCAGCTACGCGATCGGCCTGTCGCGGATGCTGTTCCTGATCGCCGCCATCGCCGGGCTCGGAGCGGTCCGGCTGGTCGCCGGCCTGCTGCTCGCGGTCGGACCTTTCTTCATCGCCTTCCTACTTTTCGACAATACGCGCTCCCTGTTCGAAGGCTGGGTCCGGGCGCTTGCGGGAGCGGCGCTCGCCGCGCTCGGAGTGTCGATCGCGCTTGCCGTCGAACTGGCCTTGATCGAGCCCTGGCTGACCGATCTCCTCGCCCGGCGAAGCGCCGCCGAATGGCTTCCCGGAATGCCGATCGAGCTTCTCGTCGTAACCTTCTCCTTCGTCCTCATCGTACTGGCGATGCTCTATGGGGCGGCGAAAACCGCCTCCGCCTTCCGGCTCGCTCCGCTTTGGCAGGCCGTCGCGGCCCAGGCCGGGCGCGATCCCGCTCGCGAGGAACGGCGCTTCGCCGTCTCGGGCGCAACCGCGCGCGGGGATTCGCCGCCGTCCGAGGCGCGCTCGCGCGCGGCGACGGTCGTCGATGCCGTCGCCGCGACCCAGAGGCGTGAATCGTCCAATATCGCGGCCGCCGTCGCCCGCGGCTCCGGCGGCGGAGGCGAGACCCCCGGCGCTCAGCCGACCGCCGCAGCCGCCGTCACGGGGGGACGGGCCTCGCCCACTTCGCTTGCACCTGCCCCGCTCGGCCAGAGCTTCCCCCGCCGCACCCGCGGCCGGGTCTCGGCCAGCGCGGGCCGCCGGGATCACCGCTCATGAACGAACAGAATCGCGAGGCGCTGGACGCTTATTACAAGGACGCCGCGACCTGGAATCGCGACCGTCTCGAGGCCATGCACAAATCGCAGCGCATGGCCTGGTGGGTTGCGATCGGGGCCGGCACCATCGCCGTCCTGGAAGCGGGTGCGCTCATCCTTCTCACTCCGCTCAAGACGGTGGAGCCCTATACGCTGCTGGTCGACCGGACGACCGGCTACGTCCAGGCGCTCAAGCCGCTCGATGCCGACAAGGTCGCTCCGGACGCGGCGCTCACCCAGTCCTTCCTCGTCCAATATGTGATCGCTCGCGAAAGCTTCGACAGGGATGTGGTCCAGGCCAGTTACAACAAGGTCTTCGCCTGGTCCGCCGAGCAGGCCCGAACGGGCTATGTCGGCTCGGTCCAGGTCTCCAATCCGCAAAGCCCGCTCGTCCTTTATCCGCCGACCACGGTGATCGAGACGAGGGTCAAGAGCGTGTCCCCGCTCGGCCGCAACGTGGCCCTGGTTCGGTTCGATACGATAAGGCGCGATGCCGGCGGCCAGGCGCAGCCGGCGCGCTCATGGGTTTCCGTCATCCGCTACCGCTTCTCGGGCGAGCCGATGACCCTCGACGAGCGGTTCGTGAACCCGCTCGGCTTCAGGGTGCTGCGCTACCGGCGCGACCCCGAGAGCGCTCCTCCGCCCGAAGTCGTTCCGGTGGCTCCGGTCGTCGTGCCGGGCGTCGTGCCGGGCGAGCTGGTGACCGGCTCCTCGACGACGACCGTGACGACCTCGACCGGGCCCGTCCCGCTCGGCAATGCCGCGGCGGCGGCCGCCCGGGCGGCCGAGGAACGGCGCCGCAACCGCCCGCCGGAGCCCGAGCTATGATCAGGGCCCTGCTCATCCTCGCCGGAGCGGCGCTCGCCTCGGCTCCGCTCGCGGCCCAGGTGCGGCCGCAGGCCGAACCCGGCGGCGACCCGCGCATTCAGACAGTCAGCTTCGCTCCCGACCAGGTCGTCCTGATCGAGGGGTCGCCGGGCTATCATATCACCCTGGAGCTCTCCCCGGACGAAAGGGTGGAGACCGTCGCGGTGGGAGACAGCAGCGCCTGGCAGGTCACTGCCAACCGCCGTGGCGACCTGCTGTTCGTCAAGGCGCTGGTCGGCGGCGTCTCGACCAACATGACCGTCTTCACCAACGTCCGCACCTACAATTTCGACCTGTCCCCGGTCAGCTCGACCCAGATGGCCTATACCGTCCGCTTCACCTATCCGCCCCCCGCGGCGGCGGAAGAGGAGTCGGCCGACCCCGCCGAGGAGGGCCGCTACCGCCTCGGCGGCGAGAAGGCGCTCCGGCCGAGCGAGATCAGCGACGACGGGATCCACACCTATATCCGCTGGCCGAAGGACCGGGCCCTGCCCGCGGTCTATGCGGTCACCGACGGCGGCCAGGAGATGCTGGTCAACGGGATGATGCGCGAGGACGACCTGTTCGTCATCGACAGCATCTCCAGGAAACTGGTCTTCCGGATCGACGGCGACGTCGCGACCGCGACCCGGCAGAGGAAGAAGCGCTGATGGCGAGCCGCACACCGCCGCTCGATCCGCGGATCGCCAATCCGCCGGAGCCCGAGACGCCCGCAGCCGAAGCGGACGTCCGCCCGGTCGTTGCGCTTCCCCGATCCGGGATACCGACCGCGGTGCTCGTGGCCGGAATGGTCGCGGCCGCGATCATATTGTTCCTGATCCTCGATTCCAGGCGCCGGGCGCCGGTCGAGCCGGCGGTGAGGGTCAGGGGAAGCGAGATCGCCGGCACCGGCGCCCCGCCGCCGCCGCTCTACATTCCGCCGACCGTGCAGGCGGTCCCGGTGGAGATCCTGCCGGCCCCCGCGCCGATCGCTCGGACCGAGCCCGCGCCGGTCCGGATTCCGACCCCCCAATATATTCCGCAGCCTATCCCCTACACGCCCCCGCAGCCCCAGCAGCCTTTCGTCCAGACCTACCAGCCGCCGGCGGGTGCGGGCCCGCCGCGCCAGGCCAGCGGCCCGACCCTGGTGGTCGACACCTCCGCCCCGGCCCAGCCGGCGGGCGGGGGGCCCGGCGGGGGCGGCGGCCCGGGCCAGGCCAGCCTGTCGGACGCCTTTGCGGGGGACCAGTCGGTCGCCCGGGTCCGCTCGGGGATCTTCGCCAACCGGTCGACGACGGTCGCCCAGAGCACGCTCATCCCCGCGGTGCTCGAGACCGCGTTCGATTCGAGGCGACCGGGCTTTGCCCGGGCGGTCGTTTCCCGGGACGTGCGCAGCTTCGACGGAACCAAGGTTCTGATCCCGCGCGGAAGCCGGCTCACCGGCGAATACAGGTCCGACATCCAGCCCGGCCAGAAGCGGGCGCTGATCAACTGGACCCGGCTGATCCGCCCGGACGGGGGCACGATCGCGCTCGGCTCGCCGACTGCGGACACGCTCGGCCGGGGCGGAGTCCGGGGCAAGTATAACAGCCATTTCTTCGAGCGGTTCACCGGCGCGATCCTCCAGACCGCGCTCGACGTCGGAGCAGGCGTGGCGAGCCGGCAGGCGGCCGGCGGAGTCATCGTCGCCCTGCCGGGCTCGACGCAGAACATGGGGCAGCTTCTGAACCAGTCCAGCCGGATCGTTCCCACCCTGACGGTCAAGGCCGGCACCAGCATCAGCGTCTTCGTCGCCCGCGACCTCGATTTCAGCAGCGCCGAGCGCCGGCGATGAGCCTTGCCCTGGCGGAGGAGATGGGGCCGGGGACGGGAGTCTATCTGCGCTCCTTCCTCGCGCCTCTGACCGGGATGCTCGCCCGTCCGGACGTCACCGACATCTATGTGAACCGCCCGCACGAGATCTGGGTGGAGACGACCGGCGGCGGGATCGAGCGGCACGAGGCTCCCGGCCTCGATTCGTCGACGCTCGAGCGGCTCGCGCGCCAGATCGCCGCCTTGTCGCATCAGGGGATCAGCCGCGAGCACCCGCTCCTTTCCGCCACCCTTCCCGACGGCGCCCGGATCCAGATCGTCGCTCCGCCTGCCACCCGAGGGCCGCTCGCCCTCGCGATCCGCAAGCATGTCTCGCCCGAGCTGGAGCTGTCCGACTACGTCCAGTCCGGCGCATTCGCCGAGACCCGGGCGAGACAGGGATTCGAGACCTCCAGGGGGGACAAGGCGCTCGCCGACATGCTCGCCGCCGGGAATATCGGCGGAATGCTCTCGGCCGCGGTCAAGGCGCGCAAGAATATCCTCGTTTCGGGCGGCACCTCGACGGGCAAGACGACCTTCCTCAACGCCCTCCTCAAGGAGGTGCCCCCCGAGGAGCGCCTGATCCTGATCGAGGACACGCCCGAACTCTTCGTCCGGCACGAGAACCATGTCGGGCTGATCGCCGCCCGAAGCGCGCTCGGCGAGGCTCAGGTCGCGACCGACGATCTAGTCGGAGCCTCGCTCAGGATGCGACCCGACCGGATCATATTGGGCGAGCTGAGGGGTGCCGAAGCCTATTCGTTCCTCCGCGCCGTCAATACCGGCCATCCCGGATCGATGACGACGGTCCACGCCGACAGCCCGGAGCGCGCGGTCGAGCAGATCGTCCTGCTCGTTCTCCAGGGGGGGACCCAGCTCAACCGCGACGATGTCCGCCACTATGTCAGCCAGACCGTGGACGTCTTCGTCCAGCTCACCCGGAGCGGCGGGAAGCGTCGGATCTCCGAAGTGGTGCTTCGCGACTGACCGCGAAGCCCGACCCGTCCCGATTGCAAATCGCAATGTCTCGATTAGGATGAAGGCCATGAAAAAGTTCGCTTTGGCGCTTGCCGCGTTCGTCTTCGCCGCCCCGGTCGCTTCGACCGCCCAGGGTGTGGCGCCCGCCGCGAAGCGCAAGCCCGTCGCGTCGTCGGCCGCTCCAGCCGCGCCTCAGCAGACCGTCCGCTCCGCCAGCGAGCGAGACGTTCAGGCCGCCCTCGCCTCCGCCTCCGGCCAAAGCGGCGATGCCGCGCTCGACACCAGCCTGATCCGGGTGATGAGCCGGCTCGTCGTCGCCGGCCGCTGCGGCGAGGCCGCCAGCCTGGCGGCGCGCGACGGCCGCCGGGAGCTTGCCGCTCGGGCCCAGCAGCTCTGCAAATAAGCGGGCCGCACGAGCGGCCGCCCGGCGGGAAGGCCTGAAAACCTTCCGCGGACACGATTGAAACACTTCTCACCCGACCGCGACATGCAGCGGACACTCGGCCCCGGCAGATGACGACCCACGCTTCGGTCACAAGGCGGCGCCCGGTTCGGGACGCCGCCGGATCCGGAGCGGTCGAATCGAATCCCGGGGGGTCAACATCATGAACAAATTCGCTTTGAAGGCGTCCGTCGCCGCTGCGATCTCGCTGCCGCTGGCCGCCCCGGCGTTCGCGCAGGACACTTCGATCAACGGCAACATCCTCTTCACCTCGCCGGACGTCCACAAGGACCTTCGCACCTCCGACAATTCGGGCGGCCTTCGCTTCTACGGCGCTCCGACCCTGACCGGCAGCCCGAACGGCGCCGCCATCCAGTTCTGGGGCAATGCGCATCCCTCCTTCCCGGGCCAGGCCTATATCGACTCCGGCGCCCATGACGGGGCCGCCGTCATCCTTCGCACCGCTCCGACCGGCGGTACGATCACCGAGCGCCTCCGGATCAACTCGATCGGCAATATCGGGATCGGCACCAACGCCCCGACCCAGAAGCTCGAAGTCGTCGGCAACATCAAGATCAACGGCGCGTCCAACGGAATCGTCTTCGGCGACGGATCGGTCCTCAAGACCGCCGGCGGAGTCGTCGGCGGAGCGCTCGGCGGGAACAACAGCTGGACGGGGTCGAACACGTTCAACAACGGCATCTCGGCGAACAACGCCCTGGTCACCAACGTCGGCAACCCGGTCAATGCCGGCGACGCGGTAAACAAGGCCTATGCCGATTCCAATTTCGTCAAGTTCGTCCCCGGGGCGGAGCAGCTCTCGGTCGGCGACGCAAACGGCACCGCGCCGATGATCAACCTGCGCGGCGGCTCGACCTGCTGCTCGGGCCCGGGCGGCCACACTCCGGCCTTCTTCAAGGTCTTCCAGAACGGAAGCATGGTCGTCACCGGCAATCTCGGCATCAGCTCACCGGTGATGCAGGGCAAGGGCTATCGCACCTCCTGGGACAGTTACAAGGGCGCCTTCCGCTCGGGCTATGCCGACAATGAGTGGGACGATGCCAATGTCGGCTTCTTCTCCTGGGCCGGCGGCTCCAACTCGACCGCGAACGGCCTCTACGCACTCGCCTTCGGCGACACCAACTCGGCGGAGAGCACCTCGTCGATCGTCTTCGGCAGCGGCAACCAGGTGAAGGGCGCGGCGGGCTTCTCGGCCGGCGCCGGCAACCGGGTCTGCGACACCTACGGCGTAGCGCTCGGCAACAACGCCAAGTCGGGCGGGCCGCTGATCTCCGGCCGCTGCGATCCCGACACGTTCAACCTGCGGGGCCTGGCGGCGGTGGCCATCGGCTACAACGTCACCGCCGACCAGGATCACAGCACGGCCATGGGCAAGTTCGCCTCGAACAACGGATTCAGCGGAACCTTCGTCTGGTCCGACGGATCGGCGACGGCCTCGGCCGACACGTTCCGCAACAGTGCGAACAACGAGTTCGCGGCGCGGGCGACCGGCGGCTTCCGCTTCCGCACCAATCTCGGCGGAACCACGGGCTGCAACCTGCCGGCCGGCTCGGGCGTGTTCAACTGCACGTCCAGCCGCGCCACCAAGATGAACTTCGCTTCGGTGAGCGGCACCGACGTCCTCGCCAAGGTCCGGGCACTGCCCATCACGACCTGGAACTATATCAGCGAGGGCGACAAGGTCCGGCACCTGGGGCCGATGGCGGAAGACTTCTACGCGGCCTTCGGCCTCGGCGAGGACAGCAAGTCGATCGGAGTCCAGGACCTGGCGAGCGTCAGCCTGGCCGGAGTGAAGGCTCTGGAGGCGCGCACCGCCGAGCTCCAGGGCAAGACCGAGGAGATCGAGCGGCTCCGCGGCGAAGTGGCCTCGCTTCGAACCGCCAACGCCGCCCTCGAGGATCGTCTCACCGCGATCGAGACGAGCCTCGGGCGCAACTGATCGCCCGGATCGAGGCGGCATGATCATTTCAGGTTGAGTTGCCCCGTCATTGCGAGCGAAGCGAAGCAATCCAGTGGGCTTTCGAGGCCCGCTGGATTGCCGCGTCGCTTCGCTCCTCGCAATGACGGGTCAGTGAGGTGATCGCGCTGCAGCGAGCGACTTCAGCTCACCGATCGTCGCCCGCGGTGCGAGGAGGTTTGCGAAGGACCATGAGTCGGGCGCGCATCATCACTCTAAAGGCCTCCCGCAGAGCGTCCGGCGAGAGATCGTGGCCGAGCCCGGATGCGTGCCGGGCAAGGATCTCGTAATCGGGCCGGGCGGGGAGCGAGCCCTGGTCGCTGTTCGCCAGATCGGGGCTCGACAGGAATTCGATCGCCCGCTGAAGGTCCGGGCCAAGCGGGCGCTTCATCGGCCGGCCCCGAGCGCGGACCCGAGAGCGAGAAGCGCCGAGGCCGCCGTGAACAGGCGATTCTGGTCGCGCACGATCGGCGCATCCTCATTACGGCGGATCACGGCGGGATCGGGAAACAGCATCTCGGCGCTCCCATCCCAGCCGCCGTCCGATTGCTGCTCCGAAGCCAGCGCGAGAGCCATCGTTCGGGCCTGAGTGCGTTCGGCAACGCCTCCCGTTGAAAGGATGCGGATAAGCCAGGCCCGATCGAAAGCATTGGTCGCCGAGGCGGCCCGCCTCCGGGCCCACGCAACCGCCCGCGATCGACTTTCAGTCGCGCGTTCGACGGCCGCGAGGCTCTCGGCGGCCAGGGCGGTGGAAAAGGAGTCGCCGCGCCACCAATAAGCGGGCCAGGCGCCGTCGGGGCCCTGAGTGGAGAGCAGGTGCCCGAGCAGCGGCTCTCCGATCAATCCGGCGGCGTTGGCCGCGACGCACAGATGGCCGCTTCGCCAACCGGAATCGTCCGGAGCTACGGCGCCGCCGAAGCGCAGGCCCGTCGCGGCGGCGTAGGTCGAGAGACCCCCTTCGGATCGAAGATGGGAAAGCAGGAAGGCCCTGGCGGACTCGACCTCAGGTCCCGAATAAGCGGCGGCGCCGAGGAATCTCAAAGCCCATGCGGTGCTGTCCGAATCCGCGGGGCTGATCCTATTGTAGCCCCATCCGCCCTCCGGCCGCTGCCGATCGAGCAGCGCCCGGACCGTCTGCGGGATCAGCCCGCCCGGCAACCGGGCGCCGCTTCTCGCCAAAGCGTAGCCGACGAAGGCGGTCGCCCACTCGTCGGACTCGCCGTTGACGACCCGGAAGTCGCGCCAGAAATCGTCCTGTTGCCGCTCCGCTATCAGGAAATCGGCCGCCTTGGCCCCTGCAGCCTCGATGGAGCGGCCTGCGCCGGCCTTGCGGGGCGCCGGGGCGGCGCTTCTCCCGCGGACCCAGCGATGCTGCGCCGAGACATAGGCCTTGGCGGCGACATCGCCGTCCGCTCCAATCGACAGCTTCACATGCGAAAGCCGGCGCTCATACCAGGGCACGAATGTCGGCGGCGCGCGAACCGCGGCGACGATCCACGACGCAGGCCAGTCCTGCCCCTCCTCCTCCGGGTAGAGCCAGGCGCCGAGGCCTTCGAGCGCCGCTCGCTTCTTCTGCGTGCACAGCCCGTCGGCGCAGAGCCAATCGAACAGATCCCGCCAGCGCGGCTCGCCGGCCGGAAAATGGGGCAGCACGCATTCGAAGCCGATCGTCGGCCGGATCCCGGGCGAGAAATCGAGGGCGAGCGTGACATGGCCGGTGAGGCCGACCAGGCGATTGAAAAGCTCCGCGGCCCGGCCCACGTCGCCGGGCCAGTCGAGGCCCGCGAGGATTCCCGCCAGCTCGTCCGGCCGGATGGCGCGCAAATTCAGCCGGACCGCGCCGCCGCGGCCCAGCATGAAGCCGACATAGCTTATCGATATCTCGGCGGGGATCGTTCGCAGGAGCGGGAGGACAGGGTCGCCGGCGAGGCTCAGCCGCTCGATATGACCCGCGATCTTATCCCGGCGGACGACGCCCTTCGGCCCTCGGTCATGGCGGCCCTGCACCGGAAGGAAGATCGCGGGAGACCCGGCGGAACCCGATCCGGGTCCGTCCCATTCCAGGAAGAAGCCGTCGAGGTCCGTCCGGATCCCCTCGGCATCCTCGGCCCAGGCGTCGAGAAAGCGCCGCGCCGCTTCGTCCGCGGGCGCCGGAGAGCCGCTCCGCGACAGATGGCGCTTCAGAGCCGCGGCGTCCCCCGCGCTTGCGCTGACGAACTGGTGCAGATCGACCTCGTCCCGCCCTTCCCCCAGGCGTAACTCCAGCGCCACCCGGGGGATCGGAGCGAGCCGAGCCGCGGCGGCTTCGAGCCGCGAGCGAGCCGCGGGGCTCACAAGGCCGTCCGGCGCAACCGGCCAGAGCAGGGCCAGGCAGCCGACCGGCGAGAGATCGGAATCGGGCTCCTTGGCGAGGCTCAAGCGCTCGACTTCGAATCGGCGGCAAGCGGTTCCAGGGCCTCGGCCGCTTCGTCCAGACGATCGAAGTCGTCGGGCAGGGTCAGCGAAACCGCTTTCACGTGGCTCGTCAACCCGCCGACGGCGCGCTGCAGCCAGGCCGGGACGAGCATCGTTCTTCCAAGCGGATCGGGCGTGGCATGTTCGATCAGGCGCCGGACGGTGGCCGATTGCGACAGAGGCTCGATACGGGGACCGGCGGCGACCGGGTCCCGAGCGGTGAGAAAGCAGAGCGTCGCGAGCGGGACGGCGACCGAAGGGTCCGCGAGCGCCTCCGCCGGGTCGATGACCCGCTTGTCGAAAAAGGCCGCATATTCGGCCGGGCCGGGATCGTCGAACCGCACCGGCATCGCTTCGGCGGACTGCCCGAACGCCCGTGCCGCTTCGGGCGTGAGCTTGGTCTGGCGGTGGCCGGGAAAGGCGCTCCATCGCCCTTCGACCGAATCGACCCGGGCGAGATCGTCGGCGAGGAGCTGCCAGCCCCGGCTCTGAAGCGCCCAGGACAAGGTCGACTTGCCCGCGCCCTTGTCCGCCATGATCAGGATCGACCGGCCGTTCCTTGCAAGAGCGGCGGCGTGGAAGGAGAGCAGGCCGCGGCGGACGAGGATGGTTCGCATCACCGGTTCGGCGAACAGGCTGAAGAGATCGCGGTCGCTGACCTCGGGAATCGCCCGGCAGCTTATCGCGGAGCCGTCGGGACCGATCCGGAAGCGGCAGCGGACCCGGCCGCCATAGCCGAAGATGTGGTCGGTGGCGCTTCCGGACCCGCCCGGCGCTTCCCGGACGATCGCGATCGGATCGCCGGCTCCGGGCTCGGCGGGCAGGGAGTCGACCCGTTGGGTCCGCCAAAGGACGTCGGCCGGCTCCGCGGCTTCGTCGCCGTCGGCCGTCGCGATTCGCAGCCCGTTCAGGATCAGCACGCTCGAAGCGTTCCGGCCGGCACGCTCAGGCTGGCCACGCTGGAACCGCCGAGTATTCCGGGCGCCCGGCCGATCCGGGTCTCGGCCGGCCATTCCGGCAGGCGGCGGATCAGCGCGACGGCCGCGATCCGGATGACGGCACGCGCAAGGTGCAGGCCGACGCACATGTGCCGCCCGGCGCCGAAGGCCAGGTGGGGCGGCCCCGACCTTTGGGGCTCGAATGAGTCCGGGCGCTCGAAGCAGGCCGGGTCGCGGTTGAGCCGATCGAGCGGCAGGACGATCCTTGCGCCCCTGGGGATGATCCCGCCCGGCAAACTGATTTCCCCGGCGGCGTCGCGGAAGAGGACCAGATGCTCGGGCGGCCCAAGGCGGAGGCTTTCCTCGACCAGGCCGGCGACGGGGAGCGAGCCGCCGCGCGCCGCCCTCCACAATTGCGGCTCTCCGGCGAGCCGGGCCATGAGCCCCGCGAGCGCGTCGAGCGTGGTATAGGAATTGCCGAACAGGAGAAGGGTCGCCTGGGCGAGCGCCTCGTCGAGGGAGAGCTCGCCCGCCTCGACCGCGCCGAGGAGCGTCCGGCTGGCGGCGGCGTTCGGCGGCAGCGGCTTCGACCAGACCTTTTCTAGGAGCCTGGCGGTGGCGGCCAGGGCGAAATAGCGCGCCGTGCCGCCGCTGCCGTTCCCTGGAATGAACCCGGCCATGACCTCGACCTGCGCCTGAAGCGCGGCGCGGGCGGCGGGATCGACTCCGAACAGCTCCATCAGCGCGTCCCGGACCAGAGGCCGCGCGAAGCCGGCGACGAGGTCGACCTCGCCGGCCTCGTCCCCGGGGCCCGGCAGGGCGGCGGCTCGGCTTTCGAGATAGGGAGCGAGGCTGTCGACGGGCCCCGGCCCGAGCGCCGCCGCGGCCGCCTTGTGGCAGGCTGCCCGCCGGTCGGTGTGGCATCCCCACATCCAGAGGCCGCGAAGATGCACGCCGCGCTCGACCAGCTCGCCGGCGGCGCCGCCTCCGGCCGCGGGCGGCGGAATGTCCGCCGGAACCCGCGCATCGGCGCTGACGAGGATCGCCCGGGCCTCGGCGAAGGACGATATCACCCAGGGCCCCCCATTCTCGAGCGGGGTCGCCTGGCCTTCCCCAGGGCAGCCGTTCATGGGCCTGGTCAAGCCGGTTCGCCGCTCAGACGGCGGCGAACGGGATCAGGAGTTGTAGACCGCGCCGTCCGGCTGCGCGGCGGGGCCGCCGCCGCCCTGGGTCCGCTCGCGCGCTTCGCCATATTCGACGAGCTGAGACGGCTCGAACGCGATTTCCGGAGCCTGCTCGACCTGGTTGTTCTGATGCATGTTAATCCCCTCGTTCTCCGCCCTGCTAAGTGGCATCGGGGTCGGGGTCAAGGCGGGTCCGCAACGACTTTGCGGAAGATTTCATTGTCCAGGTTCACGTGCTAGGCGGCGCGTCCGGGCATGTGCAGGGGGTGGCGTGAGTACGAGTTGCGGGGAGATCTACCGGCTGAGCGAAGGCGTGCTTTCGGTGCCGGTCGAGGACGAGAGCATCCTCCTGGCGATGGGGTCGGAGAAATATTTCGGGGTTCGGGGCGCGATGCGGCACCTGCTCGAAGGCCTGAGGGAGGGGCTCACGCTCGAGGCGATGGTCGCCGACACGTGCACTCGCTACGGAGTGGCCCCGGAAGTCGCTCGGCAGGACCTCGAAGCCATCCTCCCCAAGCTGGTCGCCGCCGGCATCGTCGAACGCTCGACCTAGAAGGCCGACCCGCATGAGCGCCATTGCGGGCCTCTGGTTCACCGACGGCCGTCCCGCCTCGGCGGCGCTCGATCGGATGCTGGCCGCGCTCCAGCCCTACGGGCCGGACTCGGCCGGCCGCTGGACCCGGGACGAAATCGCTCTCGGACACCGGGCCATGCACCTCTTTCCGGGGGACGAAGCGAACCGCCAGCCCCTGACCGGCGGCGGCGGGCGCTTCGTCATGGTGGCCGACGCCCGGCTCGACGACCGCGAGGGCCTGGCGGAATCGCTCGGCCGCGCCGCCTCTCTCACCCCCTCGACCAGCGACCCGGAATTGCTGCTCCGGGCCTTCGAGCGCTGGGGGGAGGATTGCCTCGACCGAATCTACGGCGATTATGCGTTGGCCGTCTGGGATGGCGACCGCCGGCGCCTGCTGCTCGCCCGCGACGGGATGGGCGGGCGGCCCTTATGCTATTTCCGCGGGCCCGACCTGTTCGCCTTCGCGTCGATGCCTCGAGGCCTGCACGCGCTTCCGGAAATTCCCTACGAGGCGGACGAGGATTTGCTGGCCCGAGCGCTCGACCTGGTCCCGCCCGATCCCCATTCGACCTGCTTCCGCAATGTCTTGCGCGTCGCAATGGGCGAGTGCGTCGTCGTGACCGCCGACGGGGTAAGCCGGAGGCGCCACTGGGACCCCGCCCCCGAACCGCTTCGACTGGCCCGTTCGAGC
>DASQZF010000021.1:0-4566 GCA_035638835.1 Allosphingosinicella sp.
CCGCCCGGACGATGAGGGCGTCGCCGTCCCGCTCGACCGCCCAGCGCGATTCGAGGGCCGCCTCGGCGATCTCGACCGGAGCCGCATCGAGCCGCAAGCCGTCGTCCTGGCGGAGAAGATCGGCGATCGTCGATTCGCGGACGATCTCGCCCCTGGAGATGATCGCCACCCGGTCGCACACCTGCTGGACCTCGTGGAGGAGGTGGCTCGAGAGGAAGACGGTCTTGCCCCGGTCGACGGCGAGCCCGCGGATCAGTGCGCGCATCTCCTGGATTCCCGCGGCGTCGAGGCCGTTGACCGGCTCGTCGAGAATGACGAGATCGGGATCGCCGAGCAGGGCCGCGGCGACTCCGAGGCGCTGGCGCATCCCGGTCGAATAGCCTTTGACCTTGCGCTTCCCGTCTTTCGAAAGGCCGACCTGCTCGAGCAGCGGGTCGATCCGCTCCGAGCCCTTGCCCTGGGTCCTGGCAAGCACCTCGAGGTTCCGGCGGCCGGAGAGGAACGGGTAGAAATTGCCTCCGTCGACCAGCGAGCCGACCCGGCGCAGGACCGCGGGATTGGAGCGCAGATCCTCGCCGAACAGCCGCGCCTCGCCGGAGGTGGGGGAGATGAGGCCGATCAGCATCCGGATCGTCGTCGACTTGCCGGCCCCGTTCGGTCCGAGGAAGCCGTACACCTCGCCCGGGCCGACCGAGAGCGAGACGTCGCGAACGGCATGCACGCCGCCGCCTCGCCGGCCGTAGGTCTTGCTGAGATTCGCGAGCTCCAGGACGGGCGCGCTCGCGTCATCCCGGCGAAGGCCAGGATCTCGGGGAGGCCCGCCGGGACTTTCCTCGATGAGGTCCCGGCTTTCGCCGGGATGACGATCGGCGGAATTGCTCATAGTGTATTGTTTAATTAACACACCCGGTCTGTCAAGGCTCCTCGCTGAGCAGGCCTTGCGCGTTTTCCAGATCCTCCTCGTCGACCATCAGCCGCACCGGGACGGCGAAGCCGGTGCCCTGCAGGGTCATGCCCATGTCGAAGATGAAGCTGTCGACACCCTCCTGCGACAGCAGGGACTGCGCCGCTCCGGCGGCGAGGCTGTCGTAGAATTTGGCGGCCTCGACCAGCGCCATCACCAGGGCACCACGTCGCCGGCCGCGATCTCCGCGGCTCGCGGCGGCCGGCCCAATATGGCGTTGCGGTGAGGGAACCGGCCGAAGCGCTCGACGACGTCGTGATGCTTCTTCGCGAAATCGAGCTGATAATCGTCGCCGAGCGCCGTGAACAAGGCGATCGAGCGGCGCTGGTCGTCCATGTCCTCGCTGTGTTGGAAGGGCATGTAGAGGAAGCCGCGCTCCTCCGGGCTCATCGCCTTGTCGAGCCCGCGGTCGATTGCGCCCCCGGCGATCGCGAGGGCGAGCGGATCGCTGGAGAATTGGTCGGCATGGCCGCGATGCATGTTGCGCGGGAACTGGTCGAACAGGATGATGGCCGCGATCGCGTCGCGGGCGCTTCCGAGGAAGGCCTCGGGCATATTCTCCCGCTCGGTTTCCCACAGGCCCGCGAAGCGGTCGCGTATCTCGGCGTCGAGGGCCGGGTCGGCCTCCCACCATTGTTCCTTGGCGAGCCCGAACCAGTAGCCGAGGACCTCGTCCTGCCAGGGCATTAGATCTCCCCTCCGTCATTGCGAGTGAAGCGAAGCAATCCAGTGCTGCCCCTCCGCCCGCTGGATTGCTTCGTCGCTCCGCTCCTCGCAATGACGAGCGGATACGCTATCACCCAGCGGTCCCTCCGACCGTCAGGCCGTCGATGAGCAGGGTCGGCTGGCCGACCCCGGCCGGGACCGACTGGCCGCTCTTGCCGCAGACCCCGACGCCCTCGTCGAGCGCCATGTCGTTGCCGATGCCCGCGACCTTGGTCAGGACCGTCGGCCCGTCGCCGATCAGGGTCGCGCCCTTGATCGGCGCTCCGAGCTTGCCGTTCTCGATCAGATAGGCCTCGGTGCAGGAGAAGACGAACTTGCCGCTGGTGATGTCGACCTGGCCGCCGCCGAAGCTCTTGGCGTAGATGCCGTTGCCGGCCCGGGCCAGGATCTCGCCCGGATCCTCCTGGCCGCCGAGCATGAAGGTGTTGGTCATCCGAGGCATCGGCGCATAGGCGAAGCCCTGGCGGCGGCCGTTGCCGGTCGGCTCGACCCCCATCAGGCGGGCGTTGAGGCGGTCGTGGATATAGCCCTTGAGGATCCCGTCCTCGATAAGGGTCGTGCACTGGGTCGGAGTGCCCTCGTCGTCGATCGACAGCGAGCCGCGGCGGCTGGCGATCGAGCCGTCGTCGACCACCGTGACTCCGGGCGCGGCCACCCGCTCGCCGATCCGGCCGGAGAAAGCCGAAGTGCCCTTGCGGTTGAAGTCGCCCTCCAGCCCGTGCCCGATCGCCTCGTGGAGGAGGACTCCGGGCCAGCCGGGCGCGAGCACGACCGTCATGTCACCGGCCGGGGCGTCGACGGATTCGAGGTTCACCAGGGCCTGGGCGAGGGCGATGTCGAGGCCCCGATTCCAGCTCGCCGGCTCGAACAACCGGTCGTAAAGATAGCGCCCGCCCATTCCGTGATGGCCGCTCTCGCGCCGGCCGTTCCGTTCGACGACGACCTGGATGTTGAGCCGAACCTGAGGCCGGACGTCATGGGCGACGAAGCCGTCGGGTCGGACGATCTCGATGACCGACCAGGCGCCGGCGAGCGACACCGTCGCCTGCACGACCCGGGGATCGCGGGCCCGGGCGGCGGCGTCGATCTCCTGGCACAATGCGACCTTCCGGGCGAATGGCACCAGGCTGAGCGGATCGGAATCGGTGTAGAGCGTGGCGTTGGTCCGCCGCGGCGGCCCGGGGCGCGGGCCCTTGGCCGGATCGAGCACCGCCATCGTCTCCCCGGCGCGCCGGATCGCGGCCTCCGAAAGCTCGTTGGCATGGGCGAAGGCCGTGGTCTCGCCCGAGACTCCGCGAAGACCGAAGCCGGCCTGGGTGTCGAAATCGGCGGTCTTCAGCCGGCCGTCGTCGAAGCCGAAGGATTCGCTGACGGTATATTGCAGATAGAGCTCGCCGTCGTCGCAGCCGCTGAGCGCCTCGGCGGTCAGCCGGAGCGCCGAATCGGGGCTGAGGGCGTCGTTGCGGTAAAGGAAGCGGCGGGGATCGGTGTAGGTCATTGGAAGGATATAGGATGGCGGCTGGAAATGTCGAACATCCTGACCTCGTCATTGCGAGGAGTGCAGCGACGAAGCAATCCAGCGGGCCTCGAAGAGCGAATCGGATTGCTTCGCTTCGCTCGCAATGACGGCCCGAACCCGGTCACTCCGGCTTCGGAAGCTTCCGGTCCGCCCGGCATTGCTTCAGCGGCCTGGGGCTCGCGTCGGCGATCCGGGCGACCTTGCCCTCGGCATCCGCGACGATCGTCAGGCAGGCGCAGCCATAGCCGTAATGGCCGTTGGTCTCGACCCAGCCGGCTATGCTCATGTCGGGCATCTCGTCCATCCCGGGCGCCTGGTCGGCGCCCTGGGTCGCGAGGATCCACTGGCCCTTCGAGTCGGTCAGCCACCAATTGGCCGGAGTGGGGTTGGAGAGCCAGCCGCAGCGGCGAACGCCCTTCGCGGGAGCGGGGCCAGCCGAGCCGACCGCCGCCGTCGCCGCGGGAGCCGGGACGACCGCGGCCGCGGTGGCCGCGGGGGCAAGGTTGAGATCCGCCTCGACGAGATCCCATTCCGAATCGTGCTCCGGAGCGGCGTCGGGCGAGCAGCCCGCCGCCATGAGGGACAGCAGGAGCGCGCCCCCTATCGGAAGACGCACGTGGCGCCTCCCCACAAATGGGTCACCTTCGCGCCGGGGGACTTGGAATCGAAAGTGCCGCTAAGCCCGCCCGACCGGAACTCGGTGCCGAGCGTGCTTTCCTCGACCTCGAACCCGGGCAGAGTGGCGAGCTCGGTCCGCGGGGATCCGATGCCGATGCCCTCGAGCGTCTTCAATCCCCCCTTGCTGTCCCAGCCGGCGAAGCGGCCGTCGAGGAACCAGGCGGTCAGCTCGCCCTTCCATTCGGCGAACTTCATCCCGCCGCCGCCGCATTCGTCATTCTCTCCACGCTCGGTGGGCGGGCGTCCGAGCGCCTTGGTCAGCGCATCGAGGGTCTCCGCCTCCAAGCTGTCGAAGGCCAGGCTTCGCGGCGGCGAGGCGCTCGGGATACGGATCCCCGAGCCTTCGAGGACGATCGGAGCGGCGGGCGCCTGGGCGGGCGCGGGAGCCGACGCGGGGGCCGATGCCTTGGCCGGAGACGCCGAGTTCCCCTCGCCTTCGTTGCGGGCCGGTTCGGAACTGCAGGCGGCCAGGGCGAACAGCAGGAACCCGGCGCCGATCGTCAATTTATGCAAGATAAGGCCCTTTTCGTGGTCGGCCGTCCGATTGGACCTTGCCGGAGCGGATGGCAACGGCCGCAATGGCGCGCGGTTGCGGCCTGGGCCTCAGCCCTCGGCGCCGCCTTCGTCCGCGGCTCCGCCCTTCAGGACGAACCTCTTGTCGCAATAGCCGCAGTCGACG
>DASQZF010000022.1:0-1844 GCA_035638835.1 Allosphingosinicella sp.
CTCCCGATTGGGGGCTGAAGGCGGGGCGGAGGAATCCGCCTGTTCGGCGCGCTTGGACGATGCTGCCTTGGCCACTCGTGGATCCTGCTGCTGTTCGGGGCGGGTCTATGGCGGCAAACGCCGGTGGGTGCAACTCGTGCCGGGCCCGTCATTGCGAGGAGCGAAGCGACGAAGCAATCCAGCCGCGGCGTTTGCGTCCGGCTCGGTACTGAATTGCTTCGCTGCGCTCGCAATGACGGCGGCGGGTCGTCAATCGAGCGGGATCACCACTTCGTCGGGGCGGACGACGCCGAGCTCGCGCTTGACCGTCTCCTCGACCATGTCCGGGTCGGCCCCGCGCGGATCGAGCAAGGCGGAGCGATGGGCAAGCCGGGTCTTTTCGGCATTGAGCTCGGCGAGCTGGACGAGCCGCTCGGCCTTCTGGCGGCGATAGTCGCCCCAGCTCAAGATGCCGTTGGCGCCGACGATCGCATAGCCCAGGAAATTGGCGATGATGAGGATCGCGAGGGCCGGAAGAACCGCCCGCTTGATCGTCTCGAATGTGTTCCGCCCCACCTGCGTCATCGCAATTCGACAGAATCAGTAAAACCCCGCCGAATCAAGCCTTTTGCGCCGATGAGGGGATTTTTGTCGGACGGAGCGATAGATAGGTACCGTCATTGCGACCCCGGCGAAAGCCGGGGGAAGCAATCCAGTCCAGCCTCCGAAGCCCGCTGGATTGCTTCGTCGCTTCGCTCCTCGCAATGACGAAGTAGAAAAATCGGGATCTAGCGAAAAACCCCCCGCCCCGCATAGCGGGCCATCGAGCCCAGCTCCTCCTCGATCCGGATGAGCTGGTTGTACTTGGCGAGGCGGTCGGAGCGGGCGAGGCTTCCGGTCTTGATCTGCCCGCAATTGGTGGCGACGGCGAGGTCGGCGATGGTGGTGTCCTCGGTCTCGCCGGAGCGGTGCGACATGACCGAGGTGTAGCCGGCGCGGTGCGCCATCTCGACCGTCTGCAGGGTTTCGGTGAGGGTGCCGATCTGGTTGACCTTGATCAGGATCGAATTGGCGAGGCCCTGCTCGATGCCCATTGCGAGGCGCTTCGGATTGGTGACGAACAAATCGTCCCCGACGAGCTGGGCGCTGCCGCCGAGCGCATCGGTGAGCGCCTTCCAGCCTTCCAGATCGTCCTCGGCCATCCCGTCCTCGATCGAGCTGATCGGATAATCGCGGGCGAGCGCGGCGAGATAATCGGCGTTCTGGGCCGGGGTCAGGACCGTCCCCTCCCCCTCCATGTGATAGGCGCCGTCGCGATAATATTCGGTCGCCGCGCAGTCCAGGGCGAGGACGACGTCGTCGCCGGGCTTGTAGCCCGCCTGCTCGACCGACTTCATGATGAAGTCGAGCGCGTCGCGCGCCGAGGCCAGGTTGGGAGCGAAGCCGCCCTCGTCGCCGACCGCGGTGGAGAGGCCGGCGTCGTGGAGGTTCTTCTTCAAGGTGTGGAAGATCTCGGAGCCGCAGCGCACCGCCTCGGAAAGCGAGGCCGCTCCGACCGGCATCACCATGAACTCCTGGAAGTCGATCGGGTTGTCGGCATGAGCGCCGCCGTTCAGGATGTTCATCATCGGAACCGGAAGGAGCTGGGCCGAGACTCCGCCGACATAGCGGTAGAGCGGAAGGCCGCGGGCGTCGGCGGCGGCCTTGGCGACGGCGAGGCTCACCCCGAGGATCGCATTGGCGCCGAGCCTCGACTTGTTCTCGGTGCCGTCGAGGTCGATCAGGAGAGCGTCGAGCTCCCCCTGGTCCTCGGCGTCCATCCCGGTGATCGCCTCGAAAATCTCCCCGCGCACGGCGTCGACCGC
>DASQZF010000023.1:0-38531 GCA_035638835.1 Allosphingosinicella sp.
CGACCGAGCCGTCCGGAGCCGACTGCCCGCGGAGGGGGACGTCGCCGCCCACCTCAGCGCCGGCCTCGACAGCGGGTCGGTCGCGGCGACCGCCGCCGGTCTGATGGCGCCGGCCGGGAGGCGGGTCGTCGCCTTCACGGCCGTCCCGCGCGAGGGAGCCGGGACTGTCGGCCCGCCCGGGCGGCTGCCCGACGAGGGCCCGCTCGCTGCGGCGACCGCCGCCCTCTATGCCAATATGGAGCATGTCCGGGTCCGGACCGAAGGCCGCTCGCCGCTCGACGCTCTGCGCTGGGTGTTCGAGCTCTCCGAGCAGCCCATCCTCAACCTGTGCAATCAGGTCTGGCGCGACTCGATCTGCGAAATCGCCCAGGGCCGCGGATTGCGTGTCCTCCTCACCGGCCAGGCGGGCAATCTCACGCTCAGCTACAAGGCCCCCCGCCCGCTCGGGGAACGGCTCCGCGCCCGAGGGCTCGCGGGCCTGTCCGACGAGATCAGGGCGCTGTCCTGGAGACGGGGTGGCGCGGCGTTCGGAGGATTGGCGCGGGCGATCGCGGCGACCGCTCGCGGGCCGGGGCCCGCTTTGGGCGGGAGCTTCGTCAATCCGCAACGCAAGGAGGAGCTGGGCGCGCCTTCCGAGACGCTTGCGACCCGGCGCTTGCCCGATTCCCGAAGCGAGCGCCTCGCGGCCCTCCAGCGCGTCGATGTCGCCGACTATTCCAAGGGCATTCTGGCTCGCTGGCGAATCGACGAGCGCGACCCCACCGCCGACCGGAGGCTGGTGGAATTCTGCCTGGCGGTTCCCGACGAGCAATTCCGTCTCGGCGGAATCCCCTCCTCTCTCGCCCGCCGCGCAATGGCGGACCGGCTGCCCCAGGAAGTGCTTCGGCAACGCGCCCGCGGCCTCCAGGCCGCCGACTGGCATTCGGGCTTCGCCGATCCGAAGCGTGAGCTGGGCGAGGTGGTCGAAGCGCTTGCCGAATGCCGCGAGACCGCGCGGCTGCTGGACATTCCTAGACTTCGAGAGGCGATCGGAGATTGGCCCGCCGCCGGCTGGCACGAGCCCGAAACGACGCGCCTCTACCGCCACGAGCTGCTGCGCGCCCTCTCCAACGGCGACTTCCTGGCGCGCGCCGTCGCTTCGAGCGCTCGCCGCCGGCGATCCGGCTAGCGGTCCCGCGCGCCCTCGCTGAGCAGGCAGCCGATCTCGCGAAGGTGCGGGGGCACGGGGTAGCCCGTCACCTCGACCCCCCCGGCCTCCAGCCAGGCATGAGCCTCGAACCGGGCCGCTTCCGAACGCGCCACGCCGACATGCAGGATGCTTGCGATCCCGCGCCGGTTCAGCATCGCCCGCGCGGCAAGCGCCTGTGCCAGGCACATGGCGGACTTGGGGAAATAGACGGCGATCCTGCTCACCGCCCAGCCGACGTCGAGCGCGGCCTGGCGCTCGACCGGCCCTCCGGCCTCCGCGCGAGTTGAACCCGCGGCCGGCGCCAGATCCCGCAGTCCCTGCCGTTTCAGTGGAACCAGCCTCAGCCGGGTTTCGGCGAGGACCAGTTGAGCGCAAGCCTCCGCCACCAAAGCGCGCTTCGGCCAGGCCGTCCGAACGAGGCCGGCGAGCCTTCGGGGCGCCGCCCGCCAGCGACCGATCCTGTTTTCGACCATCATCTCAAGCTTGCAGCGTCTCCGAACGGGCTGGGAATCGCACGACCCGCCAACGTTCGCAACGCTCGGAAGTGGATGAAAGGCTTTTCGAGCTGCCGGGCAGGGCGATGCCGACCCTAACCCGGGACTCCAGCCCCCTTCCCGAACGGGCCGATCAGTTCGCGGTAGCGGGCCTCCGGGAAACCGTAGGCCGCGCCGGCCATCGCCTCCAGCCGGGCGCGGTCGCGGACGATGATCAGGCCGCGGTGGCTCCGGATCGCGCCTTCGCCTTCGAGGACGTGGAGCGCGTCGGTGACCGAAGCTCGGCGGACTCCGAGCATCTCTCCGATGAAGTGATGGGTGAGGGCGATCTCGTCGTCCTCGAGCCGGTCGTGGCACATGAGCAGCCAGCGGGCGAGGCGCTTCTCGGTCGGGTCCCTGAGGTTGGAGGCGGCCGCACCGGCCAGTTGGATGGAAAAAGCCAGGACGAAGCGAAGGCAGAGCGACGCGATTCCCGGCCGTCTCTCGACGACTTCGAGGAAGATGTCGGCATCGATGCGCAAGGCGCTCCCTCCGCCGACCTGGACCACGGCGCGATGCGGCGACTCCTTGGCACCCAGCAAAGCCGGCCAACCGACCATCCCGCAAATCCCGATCAATCCGATTTCGACCATCTCCCCGCCGGGGTAGACGTGGGACACCGACACCACCGCCGCCTCGGGAAAGCAGACCCCGTCGATCGCCTCCCCGAAGCGTCCGAGCACGTCGCCCTCGTCGAGAGGCACCCTCTTGAGATGCGGCTCGAGCGCGGCGAAGTCGTCGCCGGGAAGCGAACCGATCAGGATGTTTCGGCTGGCATCGAGATTGAGTTGCGGCACCGTTCAACCCTTTGAAAACCTCGCTCAACCCCGCTTGTTAAACTCAAATCAAGCGGAGCGCTCCTGACCTTTGTTAGCTGCAAGTGTATGCGAGCGTACCCGAGGACTTCCCGGGCCGCTAAACAGGAACGGCGACCTTGCGTGGTCTCCGTTCAGGGCGTGGGCGAAGCGGAGTGACGAATCGGCTCCTGAGAGGCTACGCGTTGATCGGCTTGCTGCTGCTCGCTTTGGCCTTGCTGGCGGGCCGAGCGTCCTCTCGCCGCCGCCGGCCGAGGTCCTCCCGCGAGCACCTGCGAGTCGACCTTTTCGCCGCCGATCGCGGACGATCGGCAACACCCGACTCGAAGGCGGACCACGAGCGCGCCGGCCGGTCCCTAGAGCGCCGTGGGAATAGGTTGAATCGCTACAACCGTTCGCCCTGAGCCTGTCGAAGCCTGTCCTGAGCCGGCCGCCGCAGGCGGCAGCCGAAGGGGGCCTTCCTTCTTGCTTTACAAAGGGAAAGAGAAGGCTTCGACAAGCTCAGCCCGAACGGAGACGGGTCAATCCGACTCCCCAGCGCTCTAGCGCCCCTCCAGGCGGCGCTCGGGCTTCCCGAGCGGTGCCTTCGAACCGTGAGCCCTCCTGGGGCGAACGCCGGCGACTAACGGAAGGTGGCGGAGCGGGAGGGATTCGAACCCTCGATACGCTTTTGACGTATACTCACTTTCCAGGCGAGCGCCTTCGACCACTCGGCCACCGCTCCGCATGCCTTGGAAGCGGACCCTCTAGGGGCAGGTTGCACTCAGGGCAAGCCGCCGGCGGCGAAGCCGTCGATCGTCCTTGCAAGCGCGATGTCCTTGCCGGTCACTCCGCCCGCGCTGTGGGTGCTGAGCGAGACCTCGACCCTGTTCCAGCTGTTCGACCAGTCCGGATGATGGTCCGCCTTCTCGGCGGCGATGGCGACCCGGGTCATGAAGGCGAACGCCTCGCCGAAATCGGCGAATCGGAATTCGCGCCGGATCGCCCGCTCCGACTGTTCGAAGCGCCATTCGGGAAGCCCGATCAGGGCCGCCTCCCTCTCTTCGTCGCTCAGCGTCATTGTCTCTCCCCCGGCTTCCCCTCTATGTCGCGCGGATGACCGGTGAGCGTCAAACCTTTGCGCCCGATGCGGCGGAGATCGAGCGGCTGGCCGACGCCGCCATCGCCCGCATGCCCGAGCATTTCCGGCGCCATCTCGAAGGCGTGGTTCTGAGGATCGACGATTTCGCCGAGGAGGACGTGCTGGCCGAGCTCGGGATCGAGGATCCGTTCGAGCTTTCAGGCCTCTATACCGGCCGGCCGATCGGTGAACGCTCGTCGATTCTGTCCGGCGAGCTTCCGGCGATGATCCATCTCTACCGCCGCCCGCTGCTCGACGAATGGGCCGAGACCGGGGTGAGCCTGGAGGCGCTGGTAACCCACGTAATCGTCCACGAGGCCGGCCACCATTTCGGATTCTCCGACGACGACATGCACGCGATCGAGGACATGGTGGGCCAAGAGGCGGAGAGTTGAGCCTGCTCGAGCTTCGAGCCGTCGCCTGCGTCCGCGGAGGGAGGCTTCTGTTCGAAGGCCTCGACCTGATCCTGGAGCCGGGAAGCGCGGCCTTGGTCACCGGTCCGAACGGCGCCGGCAAGTCGAGCCTGATCCGGCTCGCCGCGGGCCTTCTGGCCCCCGCCGCCGGGACGGTCGAGCGCGAGGGGCCAGCGGCTTTGGCCGACGAAGGGCTGGCGCTCGATCCGAAACCGGCCCTGCACCGGGCCCTGGGCTTCTGGAGCCGGCTGGACGGCGCCGATCCCGCCGAGGCGATGGCGACGATGGGCCTGACGGCGCTTGCCTCGGTGCCGGTGCGGATGCTTTCGACCGGCCAGAGGAAGCGGGCCGCTTTGGCCAGGGTGGTTGCGAGCGGAGCGCCACTGTGGCTTCTCGACGAGCCTGCCAACGGCCTCGATTCCGACGGCCAGGCTCGGCTCGAAGCCGCGATGGCCGCCCACCGCGCCGCCGGGGGCGCGATCCTCGCCGCCTCGCACCAGCCGCTCGATCTGCCGGACTCGGCTCGGATAGGGTTGGAATGAGCGCCCTGCTCCTGCGCGAGCTTCGCCTGGCGGCGACCGGCGGCAATGCAATCCTGCCGCTCATCTTCTTCCTCCTGGTCGCGACTCTCTTCCCCTTCGCCATCGGTCCCGATTCGGCCCTTCTCGCCAAAGCGGGGGGCGGGGCCTTGTGGGTCGCGGCCCTGCTCGCAGCGCTCCTTCCGGTCGAGCGGCTGGTCGAGCCGGACCGCTCGTCCGGCGTCCTCGACCAGCTGGCGGTGCGCGGGATCGGCGAGGAGACCGTCGCTTCGGCCAAGCTCGCCGGCCATTGGCTGAGCTTCGGCCCGCCGCTGATGCTTGCCGCCTTGCCCGCCGCCGCACTGATGAAGCTGCCCGCCCCGGTGCTGGTCCGGCTCGAGCTCGGCCTTCTCGCCGGGACTCCGGGCCTCGCCGCTTTGACCCTGATCGTGGCCTCGCTGACCTCCGGCCTTCGAACGACCGGCGCCCTGGCAGGGCTTCTGATGCTTCCGCTGGCGGTGCCGATCCTGATCTTCGGAGCGGGGCTGACGGAGGCGGAGGGAAGCGCGGGAGCGCTCAAGCTGCTTGCGGCGGCGTCGTTGATGCTGGTCGCAGTAGCGCCTTTTTCGGCCGGCGCGGCGATGAGGGCGGCGCGGGACTGAAATAGCCCCTTCCCTTCCGGACCTTTGCTTAAGTCGCCGGGCCTTAGCCCCTCCCCTTCAGGGGTGAGCGACCCGCCTGCGGGTCGCTGAGGGTGGGGGCTGTCTGCTCATTTCACCGGCGTCAGCGAACATTCTCGCCCACATTCCCCACCCCAACCCCTCCCCTGAAGGGGAGGGGCTTCAGTCCTTCGACCAGCGCGCGAAGATCGCCGTCGGCAGGAGCAAGCCCCGCGCCTCCTCGCGCACCGCCATGTCGCCGCACTCGACCCGTCCGCCGAGATCGCCCAGGGCCTGGCGAACGAGCTCGCCGATCGCCAGCGCCGACATCCGCACCGCATAGACGGTCAGCACCAGGAAGCGGCTTTCGGAATCGAGCAGCCGGCGGCAGTCGGCGACCAGCCCGGGCAGGCCATCCTCCAGCTTCCACACCTCGCCCTCGGGGCCGCGGCCATATTTGGGCGGGTCGAGGATGATCCCGTCGTAGCGCCGGCCGCGCCGGACCTCGCGCGCCGTGAACTTGGCGGCGTCGTCGACCAGCCAGCGGACCGGCCGGTCGGCCAGCCCGGAGAGTCGGGCATTCTCCTTGCCCGCCTCGACCGATTTCTTCGATGCGTCGACATGGGTCAGCCGGGCGCCCGCGGCCGCCATCGCCAGGGTTCCGACCCCGGTATAGCCGAACAGGTTGAGAGCCTCGCTTCCGTCGCCCAGGCGCTCGCGCATCCAGGCCCATTGCGGCGCCATGTCCGGAAAGAAGGCGAGGTGCCGGAACGGGGTCGCCTGGGCCCGGAAGCGCACCTCCTCCCAGTCCAGCTCCCAGCCTTCGCGGGGCACCGGCCGGGCGAACTGCCACCGGCCGCCGCCTTCCTCGTCCGAGCCCGGGACGAATTCTCCGTCGGAGTCCCAGTCGGGCGAGGCCGGAGCCCACATCGCCTGCGGCTCCGGCCGGACGAAGCGGTAGCGGCCGTAGCGCTCGAGCTTGCGGCCATGGCCGCAGTCGACCAGCCCGTAATCGGACCAGGGCTCGCCGACGAGGGTGTCGAGCCTCACGCCGCTCGGACGGCCGGGAAGCCGATCGTAGCCCGGGCGCGGGGGCCTTCGAGCATCTTTGCGCCGGCTTCGCGGACTTCCTCGAGCGTCACCGCCTCGAGCTCGGCTATCACCTCGGCCGGCTCGACCAGCCGGCCGTAGACCGAGAGCTGGCGGGCGACATAATGGGCCTGCCCCCAGGGGCTCTCCATCGACATGAGCAGGCCGGCGCGGGACTGGGTCCGGACCCGGTCGACCTCGCGCTGGGTAAGGGTCTCCGCGGTCTCGGCGACGATCTCCTCGATCAGCTGGGCGGCCGAAGCCGATTCGCGCCGGGCCGTCGCGGCATAGACGTAGAAGAGTCCGGTGTCGGCGTGGGGATGAAGCTGCGAATAGACCGAATAAGCCAGCCCGCGATCCTCCCGAACCTTCTGGAACAGGCGGGACGACATCCCGCCCCCGACGATGTCCGAGAACATCCTCGCCGCGAAATAATCGGGATCGAGCTGGGCCGGGCCCGGGAAGCCGAGCGCGAAATGCGCCTGGTCGGGCGCCGAGCGGCCGACCCTCGTTCCTCCGGTGAATCGCGCCGGCTCGGAAGGTTCGAGGGTCCCGGCCGGAAGGTCGGCGAGCCGGGCCTGGGCCATGTCGACGAGCCGTTCATGCTCCACCTTGCCGGCGGCGACCAGTGCGACGCTTCCGGCGCGGTAGCGGCCCCGCCGCCAGTCGTGCAGATCCTCGACGGTGATGGCCTCGATGCTGGCCTCGTCGCCGAGGACCGATCGGCCGAGCGGCTGGTCGTCATAGGCGGCGGACCACAGATCGTCGAAGATGATGTCCGAAGGCGTGTCGCGCGCCTCTCCCAGCTCCTGAAGGACCACGTCCTTCTCCCGCTCGAGATCGGCTTCGACGAAATGGGGCTCGAGGATGAGGTCGGTGACCATCTCCACCCCCAGCTGGACGTGCTCGGCGAGGACGGAGGCCATGAAGTTGGTCGAGTCGCGCTCGGTCGAGGCGTTGAGATCGCCGCCGACATCCTCGATCGCCTCGCTGATCTCGCGCGCGGAGCGGCCGCCGGCCCCCTTGAACACCATATGCTCGAACAGGTGCGCGATCCCGTTGAGCCGCGCCGGCTCGTGCCTCGACCCCGCCTCGGCATAGAGTCCGACGGCCGCGGTCTCCAGGGTGGGCATTTCTCGGCTTGCGACCTTGAGGCCGTTGGGAAGGATGGTGAGCTGCATGAAGCTTGCCAGTTAGTGGCTCAGGCGGGTTGCCGCAACTCGGCGCCGTCCCAACCTCATCCTGAACGAGTTCAGGGTGACGATGGAGGGGGACCGGGCGTCGGGCTTTTGCGCTTGCGCAGCGCAAGCAGGTAGATCGCCGCCGCGGCGGCGGCGAAGAAGAACCATTGGAAAGCGTAAGCGAAACTGTTGTTGGGCGCCTCCGCGGCCGGCGGAGCGCTCGACTCGAGCCCCTGCGCGGGCCGCTCGGAAACGATCATCGGCCGCGGCGGCGGCGACGTTGCGGCGAGGCGCTCGAACAGCCCGCCGGAGCGGGGCTCGGCGACGATCCTCCCGGCCACCTCGCCGCCCTTCCAGGCGGGCCTGGCCTTCGGATCGAGGGAGATCCCCATTTCGGCGGCGAAACCCGGGCCTTCGGCACCGGTCCGGCAATTGGCGATGAAGCGGGTGCCGCCTCGACCCGAGGCGGCCTTGCCCCCCGTCGTCCGCCACTCGGTCACTTCGAGGCAGAAAGCGGTGGCCCTGCGGTAGAGCAGGGTTTCGTCCGCAAGCGCGCCGGGTGGGAGCGCCATGGGGGGCAGCGCGAAATTGCGCTCATAGTGGCGCTGCAGATCCTTCTTCTCGTCGGCCCGGCGCAGCTGCCAGAAGCCGAGCGCGATCATCGTCGCGACCGCGGCGGCGACGAGGATGGAGGGGATGAGTGGAAAGCGAATCACGTCCCCGTCATCCCGGCGACGGCCGGGACCTCAGGCCGGAAAGGCGCGACCCTTCTCCCCGAGGTCCCGGCTTTCGCCGGGATGACGCGGGAATTGCGATCACCCGTGATATTCGGCGCCCCAGCCGCCCCAGACGTAGATGCAGATGAACAGGAACAGCCAGACCACGTCGACGAAATGCCAGTACCAGGCCGCCGCCTCGAACCCGAAATGCTGCTCTTTGGTGAAATGGCCTTTGTAGGCGCGAACCAGGCAGACGATCAGGAAGATGGTTCCGACGATGACGTGGAAGCCGTGGAAGCCCGTCGCCATGAAGAAGGTCGAGGTGTAGATATTGTCGGTGAAGCCGAACGGCGCATGGGCATATTCGTAGGCCTGGATGAAGCTGAACAGCGTCCCCAGTCCGATCGTCGCCCAAAGGCCCTTGATGAGGCCGTCGCGGTCGCCGTGAATGAGCGAATGGTGCGCCCAGGTCACCGTGGTTCCCGAGCAGAGCAGGATCAGCGTGTTGAGCAACGGGTAGCCGAACGGGTCGAGCACCTCCATCCCCTTGGGCGGCCAGGTGCCGCCGACCGACTCGACCCCGGGCGGGAAGAGGGCGGCGTTGAAATAGGCCCAGAACCAGGCGAGGAAGAACATCACCTCGGAGGCGATGAACAGGATCATCCCGTAGCGCAGGTGGAGCTGGACGACGGGCGTATGGTCTCCGGCATGGGCCTCCTTGATGACCTCCGCCCACCAGGCGAACATGGTGAAGAGAACCGCCACGAGACCCGCGGCCGCGACGATGGCGCCGCCGGTGACGTCGTGCATCCACATCACCAGCCCGCCGAACAGCGCGAGGCCCGAGAACGAGCCGAAGATCGGCCAGATGCTGGGGTTCACCAGATGGTAGCTGTGGTTCTTCGCTCCGGCCATCATTCGTCCTCTGTCGTAGCCCGTCATCCCGGCGACGGATGGGTCTCTAACTATCCTTGTCCGCCGAATCCACCGGGTAAAAGGTGTAGCTCAAGGTGATTTCGCTGATCGATTTCGTGTCCGGATCCTGGAGGATGCGCGGGTCGACGAAATAGACCACCGGCATCCGCACCTCCTCCCCGGGCTTTAGAATCTGCTCGTTGAAGCAGAAGCACTGGATCTTGCTGAAATATTTGCCGGCCTGGACCGGAGTGACGTTGAACGTCGCGGTGCCCTTGACCGGCCGCGCCGAGAGGTTCTTCGCCGTGTAGAAGGCCATTTCGCGCTCGCCGATGGTGACGATCTCGCGGGCCTTCTCCGGAGCGAACCGCCAGGGCAGGGCCGATGCGATATTGGCGTCGAAGCGGACCGCCACCTCCGTTCCGGCGACCGGCCCCGGCGCCTCCGCGGCGCGCTGGGTGGTTCCGCCGATGCCGGTGACCTGGCAGAACAGGCGGTAGAGCGGGACGCTCGCGAAGGCCAGGCCGACCATCGCGAGGACCAGCAGAGCGGCAAGACCGGCGGTCCGGCCGTTGCGACGGGCTAGGTCGGTCATTGGAGCATGCCCATCTTGGCGATGGTGATCGCGTAGATGAGCACGACGAAGGCGCCGAGCAGGAGCGCCATGATGATCGCCCGGGTCTTCTGGCGCCGCTTGATCTCGTCGTCCCTGGGATCGGTCATGACAGCACCCGGTCGACCACGAGCGCCCCGAACAGGACGAACAGATAAAGGATCGAATAAGCGAAGAGCTGCTTCTCCGGCTTCATCCCCTCCGGTTCGCTCGCGCGGTTGGCCAGGACCCGGAGGGCAAGGACGATGAAGGCGAGGCTGAGAGCGGCCGCGACCATTCCGTAAAAGGGGCCGGCGAGGCCCAGCGGCCAGGGCGCCACCGCCGCTGCGGCCATCGGCACGGTGTAGAGCGCGACCTGCTGGCGGGTCGCCTTCGCCCCGGACACGACGGGGAGCATCGGAATGCCGGCCGCCGCATAATCGGAGCGGACGAACAGCGACAGCGCCCAGAAATGGGGCGGGGTCCACAGGAAGATCAGGGTGAAGAGGAGCACCGGAAGCAAGGTCACGTCCCCGGTCGCGGCGGCCCAGCCGATCACCGGCGGAAAGGCGCCCGCGGCGCCGCCGATGACGATGTTCTGCGAAGTCCGCCGCTTGAGCCAGACCGTGTAGACGAGGACGTAGAACAGGATCGAGACGGCGAGGATGGCGGCGGCGAGCCAATTGGCCGCAAGCCCCATCAGGAGGACCGAGAAGAAGGCGAGCCCCACTCCGAAATGGAGCGCGGTCTGCCGGTCGAGGCGCCCGGCCGGGAGCGGCCTTCCGGCGGTGCGCTTCATCAGCGCGTCGAGATCCGCCTCGTACCACATGTTGAGCGCGGCCGCGGCGCCCGCTCCGATCGCGATGCACAGGATCGCGGTGAAGCCGAGCACCGGATGGACGGCCACGGGCGCAGCCAGCATCCCGCACAAAGCCGTGAACACGACGAGGCTCATCACCCGCGGCTTGGTCAAGGCGAGCAGGTCCCGCCAGTCGGCGGGGAGTGCGGTGTCGGCGGTTGCGGTCACTGTGGTCATAAATTCCTCCCCTCCCCTTCAGGGGAGGGGCCGGGGGTGGGGGTTGTGGAGGGCAGGGCAGTCACGACAGGCCCCACCCCACCCCCTCCCCTGAAGGGAGGGGCTTATTCACGTCAATCCACCTTCGGCAGGGTCGAGAATTGGTGGAAGGGCGGCGGGCTCGACAACGTCCACTCGAGGGTGGTCGCGCCTTCGCCCCAATAATTGGCCTCCGCCTTCCGGCCCGCGATCAGCGACCAGAAGATGTTGATGAAGAACAGCGCCATCGAGGCCGCGACCAGGTAGAAGCCCATGCTCGCGATCTCGTTCCAATATCCATAGGCGTCGGCATAATCCGGGACCCGCCGCTGCATGCCCTGGAGGCCCAGGAAGTGCATCGGGAAGAACAGGATGTTGACGCCGACGAAGAAGGTCCAGAAGTGCAGCTGGCCGAGCAGCTCGCTGTACATCTTCCCGAACATTTTCCCGAACCAGTAATACCAGCCCGCGAACAGCGAGAAGACGGCGCCGAGCGACAGCACGTAGTGGAAGTGGGCGACCACATAGTAGGTGTCGTGAACGTTGTTGTCGATTCCGCCGTTGGCGAGCACGACCCCGGTGACTCCGCCGACCGTGAACATGAAGATGAAGCCCAGGGCCCACATCATCGGGGTCTCGAAGGTAAGCGAGCCGCCCCACATGGTGGCGATCCAGCTGAAGATCTTGATGCCGGTGGGCACCGCGATCACCATCGTCGCCGCGGTGAAGTACATCTTGGTGTTCACGTCCATTCCGACGGTGAACATGTGGTGCGCCCAGACGACGAAGCCGATCACTCCGATCGAGACCATCGCATAGGCCATTCCGAGATAGCCGAAGACCGGCTTGCGGCTGAAGGTCGCGACGATCTGGCTGACCATCCCGAAGCCCGGAAGGATCATGATGTAGACCTCCGGGTGGCCGAAGAACCAGAAGAGGTGCTGGTAGAGGATCGGATCGCCGCCGCCGGAGGCGTCGAAGAAATGGGTCCCGAAATTGCGGTCGGTCAGGAGCATGGTGATCGCGCCCGCGAGCACCGGCAGAGCCAGCAGGAGCAGGAACACGGTGACCAGGATCGACCAGACGAACAGCGGCATCTTGTGGAGGGTCATCCCAGGCGCGCGCATGTTGAAGATGGTCGTGATGAAGTTGATCGCGCCCAGGATCGACGAGGCGCCGGCGAGGTGGAGCGAGAAGATCGCCATGTCGACCGCGGGGCCCGTGGAGCCCGATGTCGACAAAGGCGCATAGGCGGTCCAGCCGATTCCAGCGCCGTTGCCGGTGCCGCCCGGGACGAAGGCCGAGCCCAGGAGGAGGATGAAGGCCGGGACGAGCAGCCAGAAGCTGATATTGTTCATCCGCGGGAAGGCCATGTCCGGCGCTCCGATCATGAGCGGGACGAACCAGTTTCCGAAGCCGCCGATCATCGCCGGCATGACCATGAAGAAGACCATGATCAGGCCGTGGGCGGTGATCAGGACGTTCCAGAGGTGATTCGCCTGGTCCATGCTTCCGGACCAGGATTCGAGGAAATCCATCCCCGGCGTCGCGAGCTCGGCCCTCATGATCCCCGAGATCGTTCCGCCTATGATCCCGGCGATGATCGCGAAGATCAGGTAGAGGGTTCCGATGTCCTTGTGGTTGGTCGACATGAACCAGCGCACGAAGAAGCCCGGCTTGTGATCGTCGTCATGATGGGCCGCATGGGCGCCGTGCGCTTCGAAATGCGTGGCGTTGGCAGTCGTGTCGGTCATGTCAGTTTCCGCGCTTGGAATTGGTGGCGCCCTGGCTGGACGTGGCCGGGGCGGTCGTTCCCGCAGTCACCCCCGGAGGGGCCGGGCTGGTCTCGGTCGCGCCGGAAGCGCCGCCGGTCGGGGTCGGGCTCTGCCCCGGCTGCGGCGGCTGCTGCGGGTTGGTCACCGGCGAGTTGGCGGTCGAATCGGGCGCGTTCGATCCCCCCGGTCCGGGCATCGTGCCGCCCTTCGAGGCGATCCAAGCGGCGAACTGCGCCGGCGGAAGCACCTCGACCGCGATCGGCATGTAGGCGTGGCGGGCGCCGCAAAGCTCGAAGCACTGGCCGTAATAGACGCCGGGCTTGTCGGTCTTGAACCAGGTCTCGTTCAAACGGCCGGGAACGGCGTCGATCTTCGTCCAGAAGGCCGGGACTCCCCAGCTGTGGATGACGTCGGCGGCGGTGACGATCACCTTCACGGTCGCGCCCTGAGGCACCACCATCCGCTCGTCGACCGCGAGCAGCCTGGGCTCGCCCCGCGCCTTGGCGTCTTCATCCTTGAGCCCGTTGGAGATGATCTCGAAGCCGCCATGGTCGGGATAGGTGTAGGTCCAATACCATTGGTTGCCGGTCGCCTTGACCGTGATGTCTGCCTTGGGCGGCGCATATTGGTGCGCGAGCAGCCGGATCGAGGGGACCGCGATCGCGACCAGGATCAGCACCGGGACCAGGGTCCACACCACTTCGAGAAGCGTGTTGTGGGTGGTCCTCGACGGCACCGGATTGGCGCTGCGCCGGAAGCGGACCATGACGTAGAGGAGCAAGGCGAGGACGAAAATCGAGATCGCGGTGATCAGCGGCATCAGGAGCACGTTGTGGAACCAGAGCGCCTCCTGGCCGATCGGAGTGACCTGCGGCTGGAAGCCCATCGTGCCGTCGACCGGCTGGCCGACGGTGGCGTCGGGGGAGGTCCGGGCCGGGCTGGTCGCAAGCACGGACGCGTTGGACGGCGCCTCGGTTCCGGTTTCCGCCGGGCTCATCTCCTCGGGCTGCGCCGGCGCGGCCTGCGAAGCGGCACTGATCGCGTCGCGCGGCGCCTGGGCGGCAGGCGCCGGAGCCTGCACCTCGGGCGCGGGCGCCGTCTGGACCGGGGCCGGGGCCGGGGCCGGGGCCGCCTGTGAAAGAGCGGCGGCCGGCGCAAGCACGAACGCGGCGGCGGCGAGGATCAGCTTGAGCGGAGTCTTCATCTAAACCCTTCGGGACCTTGCGGACGGAGCGGTACGGATTCGAGGCGGGGCGCCCGGATTGGCCGGCCTTATAGGCAGGAGGCGGGTGCGCCTCAAGGCTCTTGGCCAAGCTCTTCGATCGCCTTGAAGCCGCCCTTTTCGCGGCCTATCACGCGGCCGGCGGCGACGGAGGGAAAAGCATTCATGAAGGAAGAGGGGATCCTCGCCGAATTCCGGGCCGCGGAAGCGTTGCTCGAAGGGCATTTCGTCCTGTCCTCGGGCCTTCACAGCCCTCGCTACCTCCAGTGCGCCCGGGTGCTGATGGATCCGGCGCGCGCCTCGCGCCTCGCCTCCGCGCTGGTCGCCTCGATCCCTCGCGACGTCCGCTCGGCAATCGAGATCGTCGTCTCCCCGGCCATGGGCGGGGTGATCATCGGCCACGAGATGGGCAGGGCCCTCGGAGTCGAAGCCCTGTTCGTCGAGCGGCCCACGGGCACGTTCGAGCTTCGCCGCGGATTCCGCCTGAAGCGCGGCCAGAAGGTCCTTCTGGTGGAGGACGTCGTCACCACCGGCCTCAGCTCGCGCGAGGCGATCGCGGCGATCGGGGAGGCGGGCGGGGAAGTGATCGCGGCCGCCGCCCTCGTCGACCGCTCCAACGGCGAGGCCGATCTCGGCCTTCCCTTCTACCCCCTCATCCGGCTCGACGTTCCCGCTTATCCCGAGGACGAGCTTCCGCCGGAACTCGCCGCGCTGCCGGCCGAGAAGCCCGGGAGCCGAAAGCCGGACCCCGCCCGGGGCGCCTCCGAGGGATGAGCGGAACGCTGCGCCTCGGAGTCAATATCGACCATGTCGCGACCATCAGGAACGCGCGCGGCGGCGATTTCCCCGATCCGGTGCGCGCGGCCCTGCTCGCCGCCGAGGCGGGCGCCGACGGGATAACCGCCCATCTTCGCGAGGACCGCCGGCACATCCGGGACGAGGACATCGCCCAGCTGATGGCCCGGCTGACCATCCCCCTCAACCTCGAAATGGCGGCGACGGAGGAGATGCTCGAGATCGCGCTCCGCCACCGTCCGCACGCCGCCTGCATCGTCCCCGAGAAGCGCGAGGAGCGAACCACCGAGGGCGGCCTCGACGCCGCGGGCCAGGACAATCAGCTGATGCGGTTCGTCGAGGCGCTGGTCGGGGCGAATATCCGGGTCAGCCTGTTCATCGAGCCCGACCCGCGCCAGATCGAAGCGGCGATCCGGCTGAAGGCCCCGGTCGTCGAGCTCCACACCGGCCGCTACGCCCATCTCGAAGGCGAGGCGCGCGCGCAGGAGCTTCGCCGCCTCGCCGACGCCGCCGCTTTAGCTTCGAAGAACGGGATCGAGCCCCATGCCGGCCACGGCCTCACCTTCGACAACGTCCAGCCGGTGGCCGCCATCCCCCAGCTGCGCGAGCTCAACATCGGCCATTTCCTGGTCGGCGAGGCGATTTTCACGGGGCTGGGCGAGAGCGTGGGCCGGATGCGCTCGCTGATGGACGAGGCCCGGTGATGAAATTGGTGCCTGGTACCAATTTCCGGGCGCGGTCTGGTCGCCTCGCAGGGAGCGGGGTGGAAATTGGTGCCTGGCACCAATTTCAAGGCGCCGGCCTGTGATAATCGGGATCGGCTCCGACCTGTGCAACATCTCCCGGATCGAGAGCTCGCTCTCCCGGTTCGGCGAGCGCTTCGTCAACCGGGTCTTCACCGAGACCGAGCGAGCGAAGGCCGAAGGCCGCCCACTCGGCCGCGCCGGGACCTACGCCAAGCGCTTCGCCGCCAAGGAGGCTTTCTCCAAGGCGGTCGGCACCGGCTTCAGGCGCGGCGTGTTCATGCGCGACATCGGAGTCGTCAACCTGCCGTCCGGCGCGCCCACCCTCGCTCTGACCGGCGGAGCCAAGGCAAGGCTTGACGCTTTGACTCCGGAAGGCCACCTCGCTCAAATCCATCTGACGATGACGGACGATCATCCATTCGCCCAGGCCTTCGTCATCATTACCGCCAGCCCGTTGCCAAGGAGCCCAGGGTGAGCAGCAGCGACCCCGCACTGACCGAAACGCCCGAAGCGGGCCCTGCGCCCGACGCGGCCCCATCGGTGAGGAAGGAGGGGGCGGCGAAGACGGAGGGCACCGACTGGTGGGCGGAGATCAAGGCCATCTTCTGGCTGATCCTGGCGGTCCTCGCTTTCCACAGCTTCATCGCCAAGCCCTTCTACATCCCGTCCGAATCGATGATGCCGGGGCTCCTCAAGGGCGATCGGCTGGTCGTCAGCAAATATCCCTACGGCTGGTCCTGGGTCTCGCCGAGCTTCCATATCCTTCCGCCGATGGAGGGCCGGCTGTTCGGCCGGATGCCGGAACGCGGCGACGTCGTCATCCTCACTCCGCCGGGCAGCACCTCCGACTATATCAAGCGGGTCATCGGCCTTCCCGGCGACACGGTCGAGATGAACGGCGGGATCGTCTACCTCAACGGCCGCGAGGTGAAGCGCGAGAGTCGGGCGCCGGTGATGGTCGAGGTCGATCCCAACGTGCCTTGCGAGCGCGACCAATATGGCGAGCACAGGCTGCAGGGCGCCGACGGCAAATATTACTGCCGACTGCCCGTCTTCCGCGAGACCCTGCCCAACGGCAAAAGCTACGACACGATCGACATGGGCATCTCCGACGTCGACAACGTCCCCAAGGTCGTCGTTCCCCCCGGCCATGTCTGGGTGCAGGGCGACAATCGCGACAAGTCGGCGGACAGCCGGGTCTCGCTTGCGGGCGACGGCCTCGGCGGCCCGGTCCCCTGGGAGAATATCGGCGGCCGGGCGGAGTTCATCACCTTCTCGCTCGACGGCTCCTCGCAATATCTGAACCCGATCAGCTGGATCACGGCGATGCGCGGCGGCCGGGCCGGCACCTCGCTTCGGCCGCAGGAAGGGAAGGCGCAATGAGCGGCGAGGGGGGGCAATCCACGGCGGTCTGGCAATCCGAGACTCCGGCCGAGACTCCGGCGGGGGACCAGGCCTCGTCCGATTCTCACCATCATGAACCCCATGTCGAGCAGCCCGGTCCCGCCGAGATGCGCGACCCCCTCATCCGCCATGAGCTGAAGCGGGCCAGCGTCTGGTTCGGGATGGCCCTCGCCATCGCCGGAATCATCTTCCTCGCCCAGCCCCTGCTCCTCATCTTCGCCGGGATCGTCCTGGCCTCGATGCTCGACGGCGGCACGAGGCTGCTCGGCCGGGTTCTTCCGATCGGCCGCGGCTGGCGCCTCGCCATCGTCACGCTCTCGGTCGTGGCGTTCATAGTCTGGGTTTTCTATTTCGCCGGAACCGAGCTGACCAGCCAGGCCGAGGTCCTTCGCCAGGCCATCGCCGCCCAGGCCAACCGGCTGCTCGCCTGGGGCAACAGCCTCGGGATCGTCCAGGGCGGGGCCGGGGTCCAGCAGATCGGCAGCCAGCTGATGGGCTCCCTGGGCCGGCTCGGCTCGGCCGTGTCGAGCGCGCTCGGGGTCGTCGCCTCGACGGTGATGATCCTCGTCATCGGGATCTTCATCGCGGTCGAGCCCCGGCTCTACCAGCGCGGGGTGGCCTGGATGATGCCTCTGGGCAGCCGCGACCGCTTCTACGCAACGGCCGAGCATATGGGCTTCACCCTTCGCCGGCTGATGGCCGGGCGGCTGGTCGGGATGGCGGTCGAGGGGATCGGCACCTGGATCCTGCTGGCGCTCGGCGGAATTCCGATGGCGGCCCTGCTCGGGATCCTCACCGGCCTGCTCGCCTTCATTCCCAACATCGGGGCGATCGTCTCCGGGATCCTGATCGTCCTCGCCGGCTTCAGCGTGAGCACCAATGCGGGCCTGTGGGCGATCGCCGTCTACTTCATCGTCCAGACCGTCGACGGCTATCTGATCGTCCCCTACGTCGCCAAGAAGACGGTGGACCTGGCCCCGGCCCTCGTGCTGGGCGCCCAGCTCCTGTTCGGAGCCCTGTTCGGACTGATGGGCCTGATGCTCGCCGACCCCATCGTCGCGATGATCAAGGTCGCCCTCGAGGAGAAGTCCCGCGACGACGAGGAAGACGATGACGGCTCGCCCAAGTCCGCAGGACCTCCGAGCCCCTCCCCGTCACCCTGAGCGCGACGCTGGCGTCACCCTGAACTCGTTTCAGGGTCCAGTTTGCCGCCCCTCCAGAGGCCGGAAGTGGGACGAGCGCCGGTGCGAAACGCCAGGCGCCTCGGCGCCCTTTTTGAAGAGAAGGCACGAAGGTACAAGATAGAGGCGCGGCGCTTGCGCCTTTCTTGTACCTTCGTGCCTTCCCTCACAAAATCCAGGGCCTGCGGCCGGTGAGGAGACGCGCTCGATGCGATAGCGTCGGACGCCGGATCGGCTCCACCCTGGATCCTGAAACGAGTTCAGGATGACGCAGAGCCTTCGCCTTAGCGAGCCGCTTCCGGTGGGACGCCCGCCGGCGGGCCGCCCGGGGCGCCGCCCTGCATCTGCTGCATCTGCTGGAGCTGCTGCATGCGCTGCATCTCCATGTAGCGCGGACCCGCGCCGGGCTCGACCTGGAGGATTTCGACCTCGAAGACGAGGCTGTCGTCCTTGCCGAACGGAGCGCCCGGCGGGATCGGACCGGGGACGTGCGTGCCCGGCGGAAGGGTGAGGATGTAGGAGCCGCCGGGGCGCATGTGCTGGAGGCCCTCGCCGAAGCCGGGATAGACCCCCTGGGTGGTCGTGACGAGCGGCTGGCCGGTCGAGCGGCTGTCCTCGACGACGGGCGCCTCAAGGCTCTTGGCGTGAAGCTTGTAGTGGAGGGCGACGACGTCCTGGTCGGTGATCTTCGCGCCCGAACCCGCGGCGAGGGTGCGAAGCGTCACCCCGGTCGCAGTCCGAACCGGCTGGAGGGCGCTCGTTCCCCACCAGGCGAAAGCCGCGGCGAGGGCGGCGAGCAGCGCCAGCGCGATCCACAGCTTGGCGACCGAGCCCTTCTTGATGGGATGCAGTGGTACGGCGGTGACGGACATGATCATCCCCAGGTAATGCCAGGACCCGGAAATAGGAGGGCCCGGAAATGCGAAGGGCGGCGATACATCGCCGCCCTCGGATGAAGCAAGCGCCGGTTTCCCGGCGGCCCGCCCTTAGCGGCCAGGCTTCAGCGGCCAGGCTTCAGCGGCCAGCCTTCAGCGGCCAGCCTTCAGCGAGTAGCCCCGCCCCCGTCGCGCTCGGCGCGCTTGCGCTCGAGCTTGCGGGCCCGGCGGATCGCCGCGGCGCGCTCGCGGGCGCGCTTCTCGGACGGCTTCTCGTAATGACGGCGAAGCTTCATCTCGCGATAAACGCCCTCACGCTGCAGCTTCTTCTTGAGCGCCCGCAGCGCCTGGTCGACATTGTTGTCGCGAACGATGATTTGCATAAAGGCCCGTCACTCTCCGTCGAAAAGCGTTTCCCGACAACCTCATGGGTTGTCATTGCGAAAACGCCGATAGCATAAAAATCGGTTCGTCGCGAGACTCCTCCCGCGCCGTCACGCCGGGGCGGTTAGCAGGGGCGGCGACGGGTTTCAAGTCACGCCTTGCGGATTACCGCTCCAACGGCGGCGACCCGGTCGACCTCCTCATAGCCGGACTGATCGAGCAGCTCGCCGAATATGTCCGGGTCCAGCTCGGCATAACGCAAATCGCAGCCCAAATCGGGCAGCTGCTCGGCCAGAGCGTTCCGCAAGGCATCCCGCCCTTCCACGATTGCGCTTCCCGTGTAGAGCAGGACGGCGCCCCCCGGCTCGATCCGTCGAGCGGCGGCGAGCGCCCAGTCGAGGGACAGGCGGGCGCCGTGCATGCCGCCGCCGTCGCGGTAAAGCCGTCCCGCGGGGTCGGCGACGAAGGGCGGGTTGGCGATGACCAGATCGATGGGCCCTTCGACCGGGTCCAAGCCGCTTCCCTCGATCGACTCGAGCGCGACCCCGGCCAAAGCGGCGTTGATTCGGGCGAGGCGCAAGGCGAGCGGGTTGATGTCGGTCGCGGTGGCCCGAAGCTCGGGCCGGATCGCCGCCGCCATGACCGCCCCCACTCCGCTGCCGGCGCCGATGTCGACCAGGCGCGTGGCCCGGCTGAGGCCCGGAATCTCCGCCGCGAGGAAGTGGACGTAGCGATAGCTGTCGGGGCCGAAAAAGACCGAATCGGACGAGTCGGTCGGAAAAGCGGAATGCAAAAAGAGCCGGTCGTCCACCGAAGCGACCCGGACCCGGCTCCTGAGCAGCCGGCCTTCGCGCACGGTCATTCCGCTTCGCTCGAGCGAGTCGCGGACCGGAGCCTGCAGGAGGCTCTCCTCGAACGGCAGGTTCCAGCCGAATATGTCGCGCAGGTTCCCGGCCGACCGGCCCGGATCCCGTTCCAGCACCCGGCGATGGGTCTCCGGAGTGACGGTGACGAATCGATAGTTCGCGGCGCCCAATGCCCGAAGAAGGTCGAGCAGCGCCCGGTCCGCTTCGGTCACGGCAGCGGGGCGCTCCGGGCCAGCGGCATCGTCAGGCAATGCACTCCGCCGCCGCAGCGGACGAACTGGTCGATCTCGACCTCGATCAGGTCGTGGCCGAGGCTTCGAAGACGCCGGTTGATCCGCGTACCGCCGGCCGGAGCGACGACCCGGCAACCGCCAAGGCTGAGCAGATTGGCCTCGAGCCGATCGACCTCGTCCGGGGTCGCCGGAAGCAGCTCTATTCCGAGGTCGGCCATCGTCTCCGCGAACCCGCTTTCCAGCGAGTCCAGGCATGCCACCGCGCGATGGCGGGACACGAGGCTGAACTGGGTGTCGAGGTGCAGGTAGCGCGGATCGATCCTCGTATAGAGGGCCTGCCACCCCTGTCGCTCGAAAATCCGGCCGAGCGCCCGGGCGCCGGCCTCGTCCGTGCGCTCGCCCGAAATGCCGATCATGACGAGGCCAGGCCGAAGCAGGCAGACGTCGCCGCCTTCCACTTTGCCTTCGTCGACCGCGCCCAGGGTCTCGATCCCGAGCCGGCGCAGGGCTCCGGCGAGGTGCGCCGGTTCGCCGCGCCGGTGCGGCTCCGACGGGCGCAGTTCGACGATGCCCCAGGGCGTCATGAAAACGGAGTCGCGGGTGAAGGCGAGATCGGACAGGCCCGGCTTGGGCGGGACGACGTGGCACCGGGACCCTTCGGCCTCCAGGCGGGTCACCAAAGCGCGGTGCTGTGTCCCGGCGCTGGCGGCGCAGGAGGAAAGGCCCCGGGCCAGGCTGTCGCGGGTGACGGCGTTGCACGGCACCATCGCCAGGTGCGTGGGCGGGCTCAGAAGGACGTCGGTAAGCCGGCCCGTCTCCGAAGCGACCCCCCATGGGGTGGGCGCTTGGCGTCTGCGGCTTTCACCGGAAGCGATGCCCTCGGCGCGGGCGGAACCCTGGATCATGACCAAAGCTCGGCCCGATACCGTTCGAAGCACAGTGCGCCGCAATGGAGCCGCATCAGGGCGCCCTCCGCGATGGCGGCGGCCCGGCGGGGGTCCTCCTCGATGAGCGGCCGAAGCGCTTCCCGGTTCCAGGCTTCGCTATGCTTGACGTCGAGCACGGCGTGAAGGTCGAAATAACGCCGCTCTTCCGGAGAAAAGCCCAGCCGCCGGAGCCCGGCCGCGGTGGCGACGGAGCGGTCCGGAGCGGTAAGCTCGATGACCCCGAGCGCCCCGACCGAGTGCCAGGCATAGCGGCGGGTGGTGGCCATCGCGGTCATGGCGTTGGCGAGTGCGAGGCTTTCCCAGACAGTGGCGTCGATGTCGGCTTCGAGCTCGAGCCGGTCGATCAGGACGTCGAGCATCGGACCGTGCATCCCCTTGGGATTGCCGCGGCCCATCTCATCCCAATAATTGCGGGCGAATTCGAGCTTCGCGCGAGCCGGCATCCGAACCTGGGTATAGGCGAGCAGATCGTCGAAACCCGCTTCGCCCGCGGCCTCCTGGCCCAGGAACCAACGGGTCTGCTCGCGGTCGGCCCGTTCCGCAAGCCACGGGAACAGCGGGTCGTTCTGGCCCGGGCCGACCTCTCGCAGTGCCTCGAACCAGGCGATGAACCCGTCCGGATCGGTGGGCGCTTGCGCCGCCTCGATCTTCACTTCGGAGCGCAGCGCATCGAGGAACTCGCCCTCCACTCGGCGCATGCGCGAGTCGCGCTCGTCGGCGCCGGGCCAGTCCTCGTCGGGAAAGGCGGGAGCGAGCCGGGCGCGGTTCCAGCGGGCAAGGCCGCGCTGGAACTCGTCGTTGCAGAAACGGTCGACACGGCGCGAAGCGGCGTCGGCGAGGGGGGAAGTGGCCACGCTGGTGCTTTCGATGGGAGGGGTTATCCAGACAACATTTCCCCCTCCCCAATGTTCCACTTAACCCAGGTTGGGCAGCGGCTTGACCGGGAACGGTTACCCGTCATCCCGGCGAAAGCCGGGACCTCGGGACAAGAAGTCTCGGCGGGTCTCCCGAGGTACCGGCTTGCGCCGGGACGACGCTAATCATCCAGATCCTTGAACTCCGGAATCGTCTTGCTCAGCCGTCCCTGGACCGCGGCGGTGAGGTCGGCGCTGACCAGCGCTCCGGCATTCCACAAAGCGACGTGGCGAAGGCCCTCCTCCACCGTCCGGCCGCGGCTGTAGTTGAGGCTCATCTTGGCTCCGGCGACGGCGAGCGGCGACTTGGCGGCGATGGTTCGCGCGAGCTCGAGGCCGGCGGCGATCAAGGCGTCGCGATCCGGCAGGATCCGGTTGACCAGCCCCAGCCGGGCCGCTTCCTCCGAGCCCATCCGACGGCCGGTATAGGCCAGCTCGCGGACCAGGCCTTCCGGGATGAGCCGGGTGAGCCGCTGCAGAGTGCCGAGGTCGGCGGTGATGGCGACGTCGACCTCGGCCACCTGGAAGAAGGCGTCGGCGGAGGCGAGCCGGATGTCGCAGGCGGTGGCGAGGTCGACTCCGGCCCCGATGCATCCGCCGTGGACCGCGGCGATCACGGGCGGCCGAGCCTCCTCGGCCGCGGTGAAGCAGTCCTGGAGCCATTGGACGTGGCGGAGCCGGGCCTCCGCCGCCCGGCCGGGATCGTCGGTCGGCGGGAACTGGCTCGCGGCATATTGAAGGTCGAGTCCGGCGGTGAAGTGGCGCCCGCGCGCCGAGAGAAGGATGGCCCGAACCGTCGGGTCGGCGCCAAGGGCCCGGAAGGTCTCGCCAATGGCCTCGAACATCGCCTTGTCCATGGCGTTGAACTTGCCCTCGCGGACGAGCTCGACATGGGCGACCCCGCCGTCGCGGCTGATGCTGATCCTTTCGCTTCCCATGATCGTCGGACCTCCCCTAGAAACGGCGCCATATGAGCCGCTTTACCGTGAACGGTCAGCCCGTCCACTACCGCATGGACCCCGAGACGCCGCTGCTTTGGGCGCTTCGCGACGCGTCCAACCTCACCGGAACCAAATATGGCTGCGGAACCGGCCATTGCGGCGCCTGCATGGTCCATGTCGACGGCCAGGCGGTCAGGAGCTGCCGGGTGCGGCTCGCCGATCTCGAAGGGAGCTTCGTCACCACCATCGAGGCTCTGTCGAACGATCGCTCGCATCCGGTGCAGCAGGCCTGGGTGGCGGAAAACGTCCCGCAATGCGGCTTCTGCATTCCCGGGATGATCATGGCCGCCGCCGCCCTGATCGATCGCAACCCGGCGCCCACCGACGCCGAGATCGATTCCGCGATCACCAACATCTGCCGCTGCGGCACTTATCCAAGGATCCGCGAGGCCGTTCGGCGCGCCGGAAGGATGCGGAGCGGCGAAGGCCGGATCTCGGCCGCCCCGCCGCCCGATATCGACCCCGCCGACGCGGCCCGGCAGGTTCCTGCGCTTCGGGAAGATCCTCGCGAGCGTCCCTGATGCCGGCCGAACCGGCCAGGCAGCGAAGGGCGACAAGAGCGACAGCTAAGTCTCCGAAGTTTCGGCTTCATATGAAACCGAAAAATCGGGGGCCGCGCGGCCGCGCCATGGTCGCTGTTGTCGCTGTTCGCAGAGGGGGTTCGAGTCCGAGCATTGTAGGAACATATCATGAACTAAACCCGGTCGAGCGTTCGGGACGCGTCGGGGTCCCGACGGGGCGGCGTCGCACCGTGCCATTCTGAACGGAAGGCAGGGATTACGGTTCAGCAACGGCTCATCCTGCATCGGGCACAGACCGTCCTTGCCGAGCGGGCCGGAAAAAGCGGCCGGGCAAGAGGAGTGTCAGATGCGTAAAGCCCTTTTCGGAATTTTGATGGCGGCGACGGCGGCATTGCCGATCGCGGCCCAGGCCCAGGAGCCCGAGTCCCGCGACGAGCGGGCCGCGTCCCGCGTCGAGCGCAGCGCGGAGCGATATCAGCAGCAGGGCGAGCGCAACGCGGCGCGCGCCGAACGCCGCGAGCAGAGGCAGGAGGTCCGCCAGGAGGTCCGCCAGGAGGTCCGTCAGGATCGGCAGGAAGTCCGGCAGGACGTGCGGGTCCAGCGCCAGGAGCGGGCCGCGCCCGTGCAGCAGCAACAGCCGGCCCAAGGCTGGTCCGGCGGGCGCGGCGACGGCCAGCGCGGCGAGCGCTGGGGCGGCGGCCGCAACGACAGCAACCGCGAGGCCTATCGCCAGCGTGTGCAGGAGACCCGCGAGGCCAACCGGCAGAGCATCGAGCAGTCGATCGGCGGCAATTACGCCCGCGAGGGCCTTCGCAACCAGCGCCGGGTCGAGCAGGGCCTTCGCGAGGATTACGGAATCCGCCAGCGCGACGGTCGCCGCGACCTGGATCGGGACCGCCGTGACGGGCGCGACGGGAATTGGAGCGGCCGCGACCGCTACAACGACCGCTACAGCGGCCGCCGCGACAACCGCCGGAGCCGCTGGAACCACAGCTGGCGCAACGACAGCCGCTACGATTGGCAGCGCTATCGCTATTCGAACCGGAACCTGTTCCGATCGGGTGCTTATTACGCTCCCTATCGCAATTACCGGTACAACCGGCTGTCGATCGGGATCGTCCTCGACTCGCTGTTCTTCTCGAACCGCTACTGGCTGGCCGATCCCTACCAGTACCGCCTGCCGCACGCCCCCTATGGGACCCAGTGGGTGCGCTATTACAACGACGTGGTCCTGGTCGACACCTATTCCGGCGAGGTGCTCGACGTGATCCACGACTTCTTCTGGTAGATCCCGTCATCCCGGCGAAAGCCGGGATCCCAGGGGGTGAAGGGCGCGGCGCTCTTTACCCCACGAGGCCCCGGCTCGCCGGGGTGACGAATGAGCCCCGGGGCGCGAAAGCGCTTCGGGCTTTTCGCTTGTCAACGCCTTGGCGGCGCAGCAGTAAGACGCCTTCCATCGAGGGGTCCGCGATGCGCTTCCGGTTGCTAGCCTGTTTGAGCCTTCTCGCTGCCGCGCCCGCCGCCGCGGAAACCGTCGTCGTCCACGCGGGCCGCCTGATCACCGACGCGTCGAGACCCGCCGCCGGCCCCTCCACCATCACCATCACCGACGGCCGGATCACCGCCGTCGCCAGCGGCCTCACCCCGGCCCCCGCCGGGGCCCGCCTCGTCGATCTCTCCGGTAAGACGGTCCTTCCGGGCCTCATCGACATGCATGTCCATCTCGCCGGCGATCCGGGCGGCGACTTTCGCGACGAGGCGGTCGACCCCAGCGAATGGGCGGCCCTGGTCGGCGCCAAGAATGCCCGGATCACCGCGCTTGCCGGCTTCACCACGGTGCGCGACCTCGGCTCGCCGCCGCTTGTCGGCTTCGCGCTCCGGCGCGCCACCGCGGAAGGCTTCATCCCCGGCCCGCGGATCGTCGCGTCCGGGCCGGCCATTTCGATTATCGGCGGCCATGGCGACGTTTCCGGCTTCCGGCCCGAGGTGATCAAGGCGCTCGGAGTCGACAATACCTGCACAGGCCCCGAGCAATGCGCCGCCCGGGTCCGCGAATTCTCCCGCGCCGGCGCCGACCTCATCAAGATCACGGCCACCGGCGGGGTCCTTTCCCAGCAGGCTCGGGGACTCGGCCAGCATTTCACCGACCCGGAGATGAAATCGATCGTCGACACCGCCCATGCCCTCGGCCTCAAGGTCGCGGCCCATGCCCACAGCGCCCGCGGAATAGAGGCGGCGGCCAGGGCCGGCGTCGATTCGATCGAGCACGGCACCTTCGCGGACTCGAAAGCGGTCGCCGCGATGAAGGCGTCGGGCGCCAGCCTGGTTCCGACCTTGATGGCTTTCACGGGCATCCGCGAAAGGCTGGGCAAGAACATCTTCACACCCGTGGTCGAGGCCAAGGTTCGCGAGACCCTCAGCGAAGTCGGGAAGGCGGCCCGCGCCGCCCGGGCGGCGGGCGTTCCGGTGGTTTTCGGCACCGACGCCGCCGTCTTCGAGCATGGCCGCAACGCGCAGGAGCTCGCCTTGCTGGTCGAGCTCGCCGGATTGAGCCCGGCCGAGGCGATCGCGTCGGCGACCACCGGCGCGGCCCGGCTGCTCGGCATGGAGAGGGAAGTCGGCCGGATCGCGCCCGGCTTTTCGGCCGATCTGATCGCGGTCGGCGGCGACCCGTTGCGCGACGTTCGCGCCCTGGAGCGGATCGATTTCGTCATGGTTCGGGGAAAAACCATCCAATGAGCACCACCCCGCGCGCGATGGGCGATCCGGGAGCCCTCTACAGGATGCAGATCGGCACCTACGTGCGCGACCGAGTCCTCAAGACCCCCAATGCCTTCAAGCTTCCGGCCCAGGGCCTCGACATCTTCGTGGTCCGCGACTTCCTGTCGCACAAGGAATGCGCCGACGTCATCGACCTGATCGACAAGGACCGGATCCCGTCCGGGCTGCTCGCGCCGTCGGACGACCCCGATTTCCGGACCAGCGAAAGCTGCAACCTCCGGCTCGAGGACCTGGCCAACCAGATGGTCGAGGCCAAGATCAACCGCCTGACCGGGATCGACCCGACCCATGGCGAAACCATCCAGGGCCAGCGCTATGCGGTCGGCCAGCAGTTCAAGCCGCACCACGATTTCTTCTACACCAGCCAGCCCTACTGGCCGGAGATGGAGAAGCAGGGCGGCCAGCGCACCTGGACCGCGATGATCTTCCTCAACGCGCCCGAGGCGGGCGGTCAGACTTTCTTTCCGAACGCCAAGGTCCGGGTGACCCCCCGCACCGGCAACCTGCTCCTCTGGAACAATCTCGACCAATATGGCGAGCCCAACACCTTTTCGCTCCACACCGGCTGCCCGGTCGAAAGCGGGATCAAATATGTCATCACCAAATGGTATCGGGAGCGCCCCTGGGGCTGGTACGCCCAGCACGGCGCGAAACCCGCGGGAACTTGAGACCATCGTCATTGCGAGGAGCCCCCGACGCCGCCTGCGGCGTCGCTCAGGATGAACTGCCGCTTGCGGCAGCGATGAAGCAATCCAGTGCGAGCGCCTGAGCTACTGGATTGCTTCGCTTCGCTCGCAATGACGAGGAGGCGGCCCTGGGAGCTTTCCCCTCTCCCGGCGGCCCGCTAAGCAATCCCCATGAACAAGCTCATTCTCCTCCTCGCCGCCGCCTCGCTCGCGGCCCTTGCCGCCTGCACCACCGCCACCCCCGCCGAACCGCCCGCCGCAGCCGCACCGGCCGCCTCGCTGGGCGAAGCCGAAAGGCTGAAGCGGCTCTTCCACGAGAGCGACGAGGCCAATCTCAGGCGCAACCCCGTCGGAGCGATCTTCCGCGGCGACCTGCGCTATGCCGACCGGCTGGGCGACTTCGTCACCGACGAATATTTCGCCGCGGAGCGGGCGGCCGGAGAGTCGGATCTGGCGGCGCTCCGGGGAATCGACCGCTCGAAGCTGAGCTCCACCGATCGGATCGCCTACGACGTGTTCGAGTGGCAGACGCTGGATTCGCTCAAGAATCTCGAGCCGGAGATGCTTGCGCTCGGAGTGGTCCGGCCGATCAACCACATGTCGGGATTCCATACTTTCTATCCCGCCTTCGCCTCGGGCGAAGGAGCGGCGCCGTTCAAGACGGTCGCCGACTATGAGAACAATCTGAAGCGCCACAAGGATTACGTCGTCCTTCACGACCGGGCCATCGGCCGCTTCCGGCAGGGCATGAGGTCGGGCGTATTCGAGACCCGGCTGACGACCCGGAACGTGATCGACCAGCTCGATGTGCTGATCGCCCAGAATGTGGAGGAATCGCCATTTTACGGGCCGATTCGCAAGTTTCCGACCACATTTTCGCAGGCCGACAAGACCCGCCTCACCGCCGCCTACCGGGCGTCGATCGAGAAGGAGATCTACCCGGTCCACCGCCGGGTCCGCGATTTCCTGCGCTCCGAATATCTGCCCCGGGCCCGCGAAGGCGCCGGGCTCGTCCACATGAAAAGCGGGGCTCGGGTCTATCAGCGGCAGATCGAGAGCACGACCACCCTTCCGCTGACCGCGGACGAGATCCACGATACCGGCCTTCGCGAGGTCGCCCGGATCAAGAGCGAGATGGAGTCGGTCAAGGCCCGCACCGGCTTCAGGGGGAGCCTGCCGCAATTTTTCGACCATCTGCGAAGCGACCCGAAATTCGCACCGAAGAGCAGGGACGCACTTCGCGAAGGCTATGAGGCGATCGCCCGCCGGGTCGACGCCCGGATCGGCGAGCAATTCTCGACCCTTCCCAGGAGCCCGCTCGAAATCCGGGCGGTCGAGCCCTTCCGCGAGAAGAGCGAGGCGGGCGGCTCCTACCAGCAGGGCACTCCGGACGGCTCGCGCCCCGGGATCTTCTATTACAACGCCTACGACCTGCCCTCGCGGCGGCTCTGGGGGATGGAGACCCTCTATCTCCACGAAGGCGCCCCCGGGCACCATTTCCAGATCAGCCTCGCCCAGGAAAATGAGGCGCTCCCCGCCTTCATGCGATTCGGCGGAAACACCGCTTATGTCGAGGGCTGGGCGCTCTACGCCGAGACTCTTTGGGACGAGCTCGGCCTCGAGACCGATCCCTATCAGCGCTTCGGCGGGCTGAACGACGAGATGCTCCGGGCGATGCGCCTGGTCGTCGACACGGGAATCCACTCGAAGGGCTGGAGCCGCGAGCAGGGGATCGACTATATGCTGGCCAACAGCGGAATGAGCCGGACGGAGGTCGTCGCCGAGGTCGAGCGCTACATCGCCATCCCGGGCCAGGCGCTCGCCTACAAGATCGGCGCACTCACCATCCAGCGCCTCCGGGCGAAAGCGGAGGCCGCGCTCGGGGCCAGGTTCGACCCGCGCGCCTTCCACGCCCAGGTGCTGATGACCGGATCGCTGCCGATGGCGGTGCTGGAGAAGAAGATCGACGACTGGATCGCGGCCAGCCGGGGGTGACCGCCTGCCGTCATTGCGAGCGAAGCGAAGCAATCCAGCGGCTCAAGCCTCGGAATCTGGATTGCTTCGTCGCTTCGCTCCTCGCAATGACGGCGGAACATCGAGGACTTCAGCCATGAGAAGACCGACCCTGATCGCGTGCATGACGGCCGGCCTGCTCGCCGGCTGTGCAACCTCGCCCGGCCCGGAGCCCATCGCCTCCAGCCCAGCCGAAGCCCCCCGGGCAACCGCCTCCCAGGCCCTCGCCTCTCTCTTCCGCGAGAGCGACGAGGCCAGCCTTCGCCGCAACCCCGTCAACGCGACCGCGCGCGGCGACCTGCGCTACGCCGACCGCCTCGGCGACTTCCTCAGCGACGCTTATTACGAGGGCGAGCGCGAATCGGCCCGGTCGGACCTGGCGGCGCTCGCCGCCATCGACCGCGATTCGCTCAGCGCCGACGAGCGGGTCGCCTACGACGTCTTCAAATGGCAGCGGGCCATGGACCTGCGCGGGCTGGAGGGCGAGCTCTTCGCCGCCGCCTCCGTCCGCCCGGTGGACCATTTCAACGGCTTCCACACCTTCTTCGCGGAGCTCAGCTCCGGCCAGGGCATCGCCCCCTACAAGACGGTGAAGGATTATGAGAACGGCCTTGCCCGGGTCGACGATTTCGTGGCGCTCGCGGACGGAGCGATCGCCCGGATGGAGCAGGGCCTGGCGGCGGGCGTGGTCCAGCCCAGGCTGGTCATGGCGAATGTCGTCGAGCAGCTGGACGCGATGCTCGCCGAAGGAATCGAGGGAAGCAGCTTCTACCGCCCCGTCGCCAATTTCCCCGCGGAGGTGCCCGAAGCGGACCGGCCCCGGCTGAAGGCGGCCTACGCCCGGTCGATCTCGACTAAGATCCGCCCGGCCGTGACCCGGCTTCGCGACTTCATCCGCGAGATCTATCTGCCCAGGGCGCGGCCGACCGTCGGGCTCCAGGACATGAAAGGCGGGCCGGCGCTTTACCGCCACCTGGTCGCGCTCAGCACGACCACCGACATGAGCCCGGACCAAATCCACCGGATCGGCCTCTCCGAGGTCGCGCGGATCCAGGCCGAGATGGAGACGGTGAAAGCTCAGGTCGGCTTCAAGGGCACGCTCCAGCAATTCTTCGAGCACATCCGCACCGATCCCAAGTTCAAGCCGAAATCGCGCGAGGCGCTCCAGCAGGGCTATGTCGCGATCGGCAAGCGGCTCGACTCGACCTTGCCGAAGATGTTCTCGACCATCCCCAGGACCCCGCTCGAGATCCGGCCGGTGCCGGCCCTGACCGAGAAAGGCGCGGCCCGCGGCTCCTACCAGAGCGGAACTACCGACGGCTCGAGGCCCGGGGTCTTCTACTTCAACGCCTACGACCTGCCGTCGCGAACCATTCCGACGATGGAGACGCTCTACCTCCACGAAGGCGCGCCCGGACACCATTTCCAGATCAGCCTCGCCCAGGAGAATGAGGCGCTTCCCAGCTTCATGCGCTTCGGCGGCAACACCGCCTATGTCGAGGGCTGGGGCCTCTATGCCGAGACCCTGGGCCGCGAGCTGGGGGTCTATACCGACCCCTATCAATATTTCGGCTATCTCGATTCGCAGCTCTTCCGGGCGATCCGGCTGGTCGTCGACACCGGCATCCATTCCAAGGGCTGGACCCGCGACGGCACGATCCAGTACATCCTCGACAACAGCTCGCGCGGGCGGAGCAACGCCACCGCCGAGACCGAGCGCTACATCGCCATCCCCGGCCAGGCGCTCGCCTACAAGATCGGCCAGCTCAAGATCAGCGAGTTGCGGGCGAGGTCCGAAAAGGCGCTCGGCCCCCGCTTCGACATAAGCGAGTTCCACGCCCAGGTGCTGATGACCGGCGCCCTTCCGCTCGCGGTGCTCGAGAAGAAGATCGACGACTGGATCGCGGCGAAGGGCTGATGTTCTCGGGGGGCTGCCCCACACCCGTCATCCCAGCCCTTCGACGCCGCCTGCGGCGGCGCTCAGGATAAACTTCACCTTCGGTGAAGGCTGGAATCCCGGCGGGCGAAAGGCGCCTGAGCCCTTCACCCGCCGGGCCCCCAGCCTTCGCCGGGGCGACGGACCGGGCCTGGAGCATGATCGCTCCGAGTTGCGTTGCTCCGTCATTGCGAGCGAAGCGAAGCAATCCAGCGCCGAGCCAGCGCGGCGGCCGCGCTGGATCGCTTCGTCGCTGCGCTCCTCGCAATGACGGAGGCGCGATCAGGCCTGGCCCTGTGCCGCCTCGAGCGACTCGGCGATCAGGCGGCGGCTGTTCTCGACGCCGTAGAGGGCGATGAAGCTGCCCATTCGCGGCCCCTGGTCGCTCCCGAGAAGGGTCTCGTAGAGCGTCTTGAACCAGTCGCGAAGGCGCTCCTTGCCGTAATGTTTCTTGCCGATCTCGTAGACGTGGTTCTGGAGGACGGCGGCCGGATCCTCGCCCTCGCGGCCGGCGCCGTCGTCGCTTGCGAGCAACTCGTCCAGCTCCCGAAGGGCCGGGACTTCCTGCGGGGTCGGAGGCCGGCGCCGGAGCAAGGGCGCGATGAAGCGGCTTCCATATTCCACCGCGTAGGAGACCAGCCGGTCGAGCTCCGGGCTCGCCTCCGCGGTCAGGCCGGGATCGTAGCGGTTGAGGAAGCTCCACACCGTCTCGCGATTCCCGACGCCGGGAAGGCTCGCGACGTTGAGGAGCAAGGCGAAGCTGATCGGAAGCTTCACGTCCGGCACCTTGCCGGAGTGGATGTGGTGGACGGGGTTGCCGAGCCTCTTGTCCACCTCCTGGCCGGGATAGGCGGCGAGGAACTGGTAATATTCGTCGACGGCCCTCGGGATCACCCCGACGCCGAGCTGCTTGGCCCGCTTCGGCTCCCGGTAGATGTAGAAAGCGAGGCTTTCCTGGGGCGCGTAGCTGAGCCATTCGTCGATCGTGACCCCATTGCCCTTGGTCTTCGAGATCTTCTCGCCATTCTCGTCCAGGAAGAGCTCGTAATTGAACCCCTCCGGAGGCCGCCCTCCGAGAATCCGGGCGATCTTCGAGCTCTGGGTGACCGAATCGATCAGATCCTTGCCCGACATCTCATAGTCGATGCCGAGCGCGACCCAGCGCATCGCCCAGTCGACCTTCCACTGAAGCTTGGCGCCGCCGGACAGGATCGACTGCTCCACCTCCCGGCCGCTCGCCGGGTCGACGTAGCGAACGAGCCCGGCTTCGGGGTCGACCACCTCGATCGGAACCTGGAGAACCTTGCCGCTCTCCGGGCTGATCGGAAGCACCGGCGAATAGGTCTTCCGCCTCTCTTCGCCCAGGGTCGGAAGCATCACGTCCATGATCTCGCGATAGCGGCGGAGCACCTGGCGGAGGGCGTCGTCGAAGCGGCCCGATCCATAGCTGTCGGACGAAGCGACGAACTCATAGTCGAAGCCGAAGCCGTCGAGGAATTGCCGGAGCAGATCGTTGTTGTGCGCCGCATAGCTGGAATGGCCGCAGCCATAAGGGTCCGGCACCCGGTTCAGCGGCCGGTCGAGATGGGCGTTCATCATGTCCTGGTGCGGAACGCCCGGCGGGACCTTGCGCATTCCGTCCATGTCGTCGGAGAAGGCGATCAGCCGGCTCGGCCAGTCGACCATCTCCGAAAGGGCGTGGCGAACCATCAGGGTTCGAGCCACCTCCTGGAAAGTGCCGAGATGAGGAAGCCCGCTCGGGCCGTAGCCGGTCTCGAACAGGATCTCGCCGCGGGGCGAGCCGTCGGGGTAGCGCTTCAGCAGCTTGCGGGCTTCTTCATAGGGCCAGGCCTTCGAGACGAGCGCCGCGGCGCGGAGGGCTTCCATATCATGCATGGGGGGTTCCTAGCGGAGGCTGGTTGGCATCGCCAGCGTCGCTCGACTGGCGTGCCGGATCGGCGACGGCTCCCGGATATCAACCACTTGGAAATTGGTGCCTGGCACCATTTTCGTTGTCCTGTTAGAAATTGGTGCCTGGCACCAATTTCGTTGGCTCTGCCAGCATGGCGCTCCGTCATTGCGAGCCCTTCGACGCCGCCTGCGGCGGCGCTCAGGATAAACTGCCGCTGCGCGGCAGCGAAGCAATCCAGTGCGGCGCCGACGCAGCGCTGGATTGCTTCGTCGCTCGCTCCTCGCAATGACGGCCATTGTTTCAAGCACTTAGGAAATTGGTGCCTGGCACCAATTATAGGCCGTTTCACTTTCGTTCCAGCGATTCTATAATCGATCCGATGACGTCGGCCTTCCCCTACCCCGCTCTGCACGCGACCCACGGCGGGATATGGCTCGCGGCGCCCGATGGCGAGGTTCGGGGGCTTGGCCGGGGGGAGGCGATCTCGAGGGCCGCCGAGACTCCCCTGGTCATGCTCAACGCGCCGCTGGTCGGGCAGCGGCTCGGCTATCCCGACCTGTCCGGCCTCGACCTGCTCGAGCTGTTCGCCTTCGTGCACCCGGCGCGTTTCGCGGTGCCCACTCCCAAGGGCCTCGCGCAAGCGCTGGGCATCGAAGCGCCGGCGAGCGATTCGCAAGCGGCGCCCTTCCTGCTTCGGGCGGCCGCCGCCCTGCTCGCCACTCTGGAGCGGGACTGGCCGGAGCGGGAGGGCGCCTGGGCATCGGCTCAAGCGCTCGGTCGGCTTCGCTGGTCCTGGACTCCGGCGATCGCCCAGCGGCTCGGGCGGCCGGAGCGGGACGAGCGCTGGCTGTTCTCGAAGCTCCCCGAATGGGCGGAAAGCGGCGCTCGCCCGGCGCCGAGGACGGTGAGGGTGCCCGCGGAACGCGCGGTCGAGCGTCTGACCGGGCTGGTCGGCCGGGGCGCCGAAATCCGCGAAGGCCAGCGCGACTATGCCGCCGCGGCCGCCGGGATCTTCGATCCGCGCGCCGCCGAGGGCCAGCCCAACATGCTTCTCGCCGAAGCCGGGACCGGAATCGGCAAGACGCTGGGCTATCTCGCCCCGGCCTCGCTCTGGGCGGAGAGCGCCGACGGAGCGGTCTGGGTCTCGACCTTCACCAAGGCGCTCCAGCGACAGCTCGACCGCGAGGGATTGCGGCTGTTCCCCGACGCCGAGGCGCGCAGGCGCAAGGTCGTCGTCCGCAAGGGGCGGGAGAATTATCTGTGCCTTCTCAACCTGGAGGACGCGCTTCAGGGCGGATTCGCCGGCCGGGCGGCGATCCTCGCCCAGCTCGTCGCCCGCTGGGCCGCCTTCTCCAAGGACGGCGACATGGTCGGAGGCGACCTTCCGGGCTGGCTTCCGACCCTGTTCCGGCGCGCCGGCGCCACCGCCCTGACCGACCGGCGCGGCGAGTGCGTCTATGCCGGCTGCCCGCATTACCGCAAATGCTTCATCGAGCGCTCGGCCCGGGCGAGCCAGGACGCCGACATCGTCATCGCCAACCATGCTTTGGTGATGGTCAACGCCGCGCGCGGGCGGGACGGTGGCGTTACCGGCAATGGGCCGCCGACCCGGATCGTCTTCGACGAGGGCCATCATCTGTTCGAGGCGGCCGATTCCACCTTCGCCGCGGCGCTGACCGGGCAGGAGGCGATCGAGCTCAGGCGCTGGATCGTCGGGCCGGAGAGCCGGTCGCGCGGGCGTCGGCGGGGCCTCGCGGCCCGGCTGACGGACGTCGCCTCCTATGACGAGGCCGGGGCCCTGGCGCTCGAAATGGCGCTCCAGGCGGCTGGGCTCCTGCCGAGCGACGGCTGGCTCCAGCGGATCGCGGAGGGAATGCCCTTCGGCCCGGTCGAGAAGCTGCTCGCTGCGGTCCGTGGGACGGTCTACGCCCGGGCCACCGCCCAGGACGCCGGCTACGGGATCGAGACGGAGATGGCCGAGCTGGACGGCGACATCGTCGCCGCGGCCGCCCCGGCGGTGGAGGCGCTGGAGCAGCTGATTCGTCCGCTGATGGCGCTCGCCCGGCGGCTGGAGGCGGTTCTGGAGGATTCGCCCGACTGGCTCGATTCGCAGGCTCGGGCCCGGATCGAGGGAGCGATAGGAGGCCTCGCCTGGCGGACCCAGACGATCGCCGCCTGGGTGGCGCTGGCCGCTCGGCTCGGAGGGCCGGCGGATCCCGACTTCGTCGACTGGCTTAGCGTCGAGCGGATCGACGGCCGCGAGTTCGACATCGGGCTTCATCGCCGCTGGCTCGACCCGACCCGGCCGCTCGCCGATTTCGTCCTGAAGCCCGCCCACAGCGTGATCGTCACTTCGGCGACCCTGCGCGGCGCGGAAGGCTGGGAGAGCGCCGAGGCCCGGACCGGGGCGGCCCATGTGGCGGGGCCGGTCCACCGGTTCAGCGCTCCGAGCCCGTTCGATTATGCCGCCAACAGCGAGGTGCTGATCGTCACCGACGTCAAGCGCGGCGACGTCGGCCAGCTCGCCGGGGCCTATTCGAGGCTGGTCGAGGCCGCGGAGGGCGGGACGCTCGGGCTGTTCACCGCGATCCAGCGGCTGAAGGCGGTCCACGCCCGGATCGCCGACCGGCTCGCCCGGGCGGGGCTCCCGCTCTACGCCCAGCATGTCGACCCGATCGACACCGGCACCCTGGTCGATATCTTCCGCGACGATCCGCACGCCTCCTTGCTCGGAACGGACGCCCTGAGGGACGGGGTCGACGTTCCCGGCCACTCGCTTCGGCTGGTGGTGATGGAGGGCGTGCCCTGGCCGAGGCCGACCGTGCTCCATTCGGCGCGGAGAGCGGCGGGCGGGGGCACAGCCTATGACGACCGGGTGGTCCGGGCCAGGCTCGCCCAAGCTTTCGGCAGGCTGATCCGGCGGCGGGAGGATCGCGGAATCTTCGTCCTGCTTTCGGCCGCGACCCCGACCCGCCTGCTGTCGGCCTTCCCGCCCGGGACCCCGATCCGCCGGGTCGGGCTCGCCGAGGCGGTGGAGCGGGTTCGCTCGCGGCTTTCAACAGGGCCGGCTTTCGGGCATCAGTCGGTCGAATCGAGGCAGGCCGAAGACGCGGAATGAAGAGTCTGACTTTGCTGCGCCACGCCAAGTCCGGCTGGGACGATAAGGTCAGCCGCGATTTCGACCGGCCTCTCAACCCGCGGGGACGAAAAGCGGCCCGGACGGTCGGCCTGGAGATGAAGGCGCAAGGCCTGGCCTTCGACCTCGTATTGGCTTCCCCGGCGCGGCGGGTGATCGAGACCCTCGAGGAAGTGGCGGCGGCCTATGGACCGCTCCGGCCCCGGTTCGACGAGCGTCTCTATCTGGCGAGCCTTGCGACCTTGCTGGAAATCGTCCGGGAATCGGCGGATGCCGAGCGGCTTCTGCTCGTGGGTCATAATCCGGGCCTCGAGGAGCTGAGCTTGCACCTTTCCCGCCCCGGCGCGGATGATTTCAGGAGCGAGGTCGAGATCAAATATCCGACCGGGACGGTTGCGGTGATCGAGCTTCCGGTGGAGCGCTGGACGGACGTGCAGGAGGGGAAGGGCCGGATCGCCCGCTTCATCCGGCCGAGGGACCTCGATCCGGAGTTGGGGCCGGACTCTGAGTGATCCCCCTCCCTGGAAGGGAGGGGTTAGGGGTGGGTAGGCGAGCGGAGCGAGACTTTTCGGGCGTTGGTGTTTCGGCCGCCTTCGGCGGACCCACCCCCGGCCCCTCCCTTGCAGGGAGGGGAGGTCAGGAGTCGAGCGCCTCGGCCAGCGTGCGCCGGATGGCCTTGAGCTCGTCCAGCGGGAACGCGCCTCGGCTGCCCGCTTCGGCCGGGCGCGCCGGCTCCGGAATCGCTTCGACGGCCGCGGTCTCGTCGCTCGTCCCGCTCGCAAGCAATTGCTGGACCCCGCGGATCGTGTAGCCGTCCTGGTTGAGGAGCCGGTGGATCCGGCGGGCCAAAGCGACGTCGGCGAGCCGGTAATAGCGGCGGTTGCCGGCGCGCTGGAGCGGCTTCAATTGCGGGAAGCGGCTCTCCCAATAGCGCAATATATGCTGAGGCACGTCCAGCTCGGACGCGAGCTCGCCGATGGTCCGGAAAGCCTGTTCGCTCTTCCCTGCGGGATCCGCCACGGCTTGCGACTCAGTCGCCCTTGGCGATCCGCTCGCGCATGATCTGGCTTGCTCGGAAGGTGAGCACCCGGCGCGGCGCGATCGGGACTTCGACGCCGGTCTTCGGGTTGCGGCCCACCCGCTCGCCCTTGTCGCGGAGGATGAAGCTTCCGAAGCCGGAAATCTTCACGTTCTGCCCTTCGGACAGAGCATGACACATATGGTGAAGGATCCGTTCGACGATCCCGGCCGATTCGGCCCGTGAAAGACCGATCTCGCGATGAATGACGTCCGCAAGGTCGGCGCGAGTCAAGGTTCCGGCGTCTGTCCGCCTGATGGTTCCCGCGTCGGCCATTTGTTCTCCCTCCCCCCGAGGCTATAAAAAAGCATAGTCCAGCTTGGACTTAGTTGCAAACCGACATTGGGCTCAAACAGCCTCCATGCACATTCGGGTTTTACGTAGGCCCATGCTTTTCAGTAGCGGACGACGGCGGCGCCCCAGGTGAAGCCGCCGCCCATCGCCTCCAGGACGATGAGGTCGCCCGGCTTGATCCGCCCGTCCTTGACCGCCGTGTCGAGCGCCAGCGGAACCGAGGCCGCCGAGGTGTTGGCATGCTGGTCGACGGTGATCACCACCCGAGCCGGATCGAGTCCGAGCTTCTTGGCCGTGGCGTCGAGGATCCGCTTGTTGGCCTGGTGCGGGACCACCCAGTCCACCTCGTCGGCGCCGTGGCCGGCGGCCTCGAGGGTCTCGGTGAGCACCGCGGCGAGGTTCGTCACCGCGTGACGGAAGACCTCCTTGCCCCTCATCCTGAGCTTGCCGATCGTGCCCGTCGTGGACGCTCCGCCGTCGACGAAGAGGAGGTCGTTGTGGCGGCCATCCGCGTGGAGCTTCGTCGCGAGCACGCCCCTGTCCTCGGCGCCCGGATCGTCCCGGGCGTCGACCGAATGGAGCAGGATCGCTCCGGCGCCGTCGCCGAACAGGACGCAGGTCGTCCGGTCCTCCCAGTCGAGGATCCGGCTGAACGTCTCCGAGCCGATGACGAGGGCGTAATCGGCCATCCCGCCCTTCAGCATATTGTCGGCGACCGAGAGGGCGTAGAGGAAGCCGGTGCAGACTGCGGCGACGTCGAAGGCGATGCAATCGTCGATCCCGAGCGCGGCCTGGACCCGGGTCGCGCTGGCCGGGAAGGTCTGGTCCGGGGTCGCGGTGGCGAGGACGATCAGGCCCACCTTGTCCGCCGGCACATCGCCGCCGACGGCGAGACGACGGCGACCCTCGCGACCGAGGCGGCCCGGGAGGCGCTTGCCGCGGCGGGGGTGCCGGCGGACAAGGTGGGCCTGATCGTCCTCGCCACCGCGACCCCGGACCAGACCTTCCCGGCCAGCGCGACCCGGGTCCAGGCC
>DASQZF010000024.1:0-5485 GCA_035638835.1 Allosphingosinicella sp.
CCGGGACCTGGAGTCGGTCCCGGGGAAGCGCGGCCTGCCCTTTTTCGGGATATTGCCCGAGGCGGTTCTCGATCCGCTCGCCTTTGCCCGGCGAATGCATGACAGCTTCGGTCCAATCCACCGTTTCCGCGCCTGCGGGAACTGGAACGTCCAGCTCGTGGGGCCGGAGGCGAACGAGTTCGTGCTGTTCGACGAAGCCCGCAATTTTTCGGCGGAAGGGGGGTGGAAGCCCGTCTTCGGCCGCCATTTCGAGGGCGGCCTGCTCCTCCGCGACGGCGCCGACCACCAATGGCACCGCAAGCTCGTCGCCAGCGCATTCAAGGCGGACCAGCTGCAGGCCTATCTCGATATCTTCGCCCGCAACAACCTATCGGCCCTGGAGCGCTGGTCGGGCCGCTCGCTCGACGTCTACGAGCTCGCCCAGCGGCTCACCTTCGCCAACGGTTTTGCAGCGTTCCTCGGCCGGGATCCGGGCCTGGCCACGCGGGACGACCTGCTCGCCTTCCGCTACCTGATGCGCTCGGCGACCTCCCTCGTGACGATCCCGCTGCCGGGCACCGGGGAGGCGCGGGCGGCATGGGCCACGCGCCACGTCGAAGGCCTGATCCGCCCGATGCTGTCCGAGGCGATCGCTCCGGGGCGCAACGACCTGCTGGCCGTGCTTTGCCGGATGCGCGAAGCCGGGCTGCTCGACGAACGCGAGATCATCGCCCACCTCACCTTCACGATCGCGGCGTCCTTCGACGCTTTGTCCTCGGCTACGGTTTCGACCCTTTATTATCTCGCGGCCAATCCGCATTGGCAGTCGGCGGTTCGCGAGGAATTGTGCGACAGGGTCGCGAGCCCTCGCCGCCTCGCACTTGCGGACCTCGCAGGCTGCGAAACCGCGGAATGGGCCGTGAAGGAGGCCATGCGCCTCAATGCCGCCGCGCCGGTTCTGTGGCGGCGGGCAGTCAGGCCGTTCGAATATGGCGGCCACGCCTTTCCGGAGGGCACGATCACCGGAGTCAATCCGATGCTTACCCACCTTCTACCTGATATCTGGAAGGATCCGGGCCGGTACGACCCGCAGCGATTCTCGCCCGAGCGATCGCGGGGACGCCATCGATTCGCTTTCGTGCCCTTCGGCGGAGGCGTCCATGCCTGCCTCGGGGCGAATTTCGCCTATCTTCAGGTCCGGGCGCTGCTGCGGTGCCTGGTCGACGGGCATGAGCTCGTCCCGGCTTCGAGCACGCCTCCGCGCTGGTACCATTGGCCGAACTGCCGGCCGCGGCGGACTTTGCGGATCGAGCTTCGCCGGCGCCCGTCATTGCGAGGAGCGTAGCGACGAAGCAATCCAGCGGGCGTCCGAAGCTGCACTGGATTGCTTCGCTGCCGCGCAGCGGCAGTTTATCCTGAGCGCCGCCGCAGGCGGCGTCGAAGGGCTCGCAATGACGTGCGTCAGTCGATGACCTCGGAGAAGCAGATCTCGCTCCGGAACAGCGCCCGAACCAGCAGCTGCGAGCGGGTCGCGACCGCATAGCGCCGCTTGGCCGCCTCGATATGCTCGTTCACCGTCTTCGGCCGTATATCGAGCAGCTGGGCGATCACCGAGTCGCTCTTGCCGCGAGCGACGAACAGCAGGCATTCGCGCTGCCGGTCGGAGAGTGGCGACGGCCGGAAGTAGATCTCGCCGGGACGCTGCCTGACGAGGCGCCGAGCCGCTTCGAACGCGAAGCTGCCCAGGGCCTGGGCGGCAGAGACGCTCGAATCGGGAAAAGGACGGCCCTCCCCCACGGCGAAATTGCAGGATCCGAAAGTCTCTCCGGGAACGTGGTTGGGCACGGTGTAGCCCTGGGCGATTCCGTGCCGCGCCGCATGCGCCATATAGTCGATCTCGGCCTGCGTCATATCGAGCAGCGAGGGGAGCTGATCCCACTTGAAGCCGCTCGACATGCGTTCCGCCGCCCTCACCACGGGATCCGGAAGCTTCGACTGCTCCCTGAGATAGCCTACCCATTCGACGGGATAGTTGGTCAGGCGCACGTTCTCGTCTTCCGGAATTCCGAACCGGACGTGGTGGACGATCGCGAAATGCTCGAAGCCCAGGTCGCGGACCGCGTTCTCGATCAGCACCCGCAGGTCCGCCATGCTGCCGGCCTTCGCCGCCGTCGTCACGAATTCCTGAACGACGGCAAGCCCATCGTGGCGGTGCGCAGCCTTCAGATCGCTGACGAGGGACACCGGGAAAATTCACTCCATTTCGGATCGTCGTGGCCCTCCGATGGATAGGATGAAGAGGAATAGCAGTCAAACCAAAGGCTATGGGCCAGGGCCCACCACCCGGGACCGACAACCATTTCGGGCCAAAATGGCCCGCTACCCAGGGCGGAGATGGTGCCGAGTGTCCGACTCGAACGGACGACCTACCGCTTACAAGGCGGTTGCTCTACCAGCTGAGCTAACCCGGCCCGGTTCCCGAATGGGTCATTAGCGGGCGAAGGTCCAGCCCCTGCAGGGGCCCTTACCGTCATTGCGCCTTACCGTCATTGCGAGCGAAGCGAAGCAATCCAGTGCGGCCTCCGAGTCCCGCTGGATTGCTTCGTCGCTGCCGCGAAGCGGCAGTTCACCCTGAGCGCCGCCGCAGGCGCCGTCGAAGGGCTCCTCGCAATGACGGCTTTACAAGATCCCGAACGTCCAGCCCTCGCTCCGGGCGAGCTCGGGAGTCAGGCCTTCGGGGGTGAAGGCGCGCGGCTCGCCGGCCGCCAAAGCCCGCATCCCAGCCGCGGTGACGAGGGCGTCGGTCTGGTGGTCGTTCGGCTCGAAGCGAAGCCGCGCCGGGCGGCTTCCAAGGCCGTCGAGGGCCGAATCGAGATCGGCCCCGGACCTGAGCTTGGTCCCGCGCAGGCCGGCGCGGCGCAGGTAGATCCGCGTGTAGATCTCGACGACCGCGCTGCCCCGCTCGGGAAGCCCGTCCATCGGCCAGACCGCGACCCTGCCTCCCAGATGATGGAGGAGCCGCATCCCGGAGAAGCTCGCCTTCGCCACCTGGGCGGCGCCGATCGCGTCATAGGCGCTCGCCGTCTTGCGGCCGCCCTGGGCGTTCAGCCGGGCGTCGCACTGGCGGAAATGCATGAAGCGGGCCTTCTCGCCGTCGGCGATGCCGAAATAGAAATGCCGGCGGTGGGCCTGCTCCAGGAAGCTCGCGGCGCCGAGATCCTCGTCGTCGCTCCGGCCGTCGACATAAGCCCAGAATTCGCGCGCCGTCGACGGGACGCCGGGCTCCCCCGGGAGATATTCGCCGCGCTCGGCGATCGGCGGCGCGAAGCTGAAGTCGAAGCCGAACAGGGTCGGCGCCGCCGCCGCCTCCTCGACCAGCCACTCCAACACCTCGTTCCGCGACCAGACATGATCGGGCCGGACCAGCCGCGGGCTCGCCGTCCCCGTCTCCGCGACGGCGACGGCGATACCCTTGTGGCGCCTTCCCTTCGCTCCCGACCAGTCGATCGCGGCGAAGCGGGCGAAGCCGTGTCTCACACCAGCGGCGGCTGATCGTCCGACGGCGGCGTGGGCGGAGTCGGCGCGGCCGGCGCCTTCGGAGCCCGGGGAGTCGAGGGCGGGGCGGGCACGGCGTTGGCGGCCGTCCACTGCTCGAGCAGCTTATGGGCCGTCGGCCGCCCGCCCAGCCCGAAGGCGAGAGCGCAGGCGACCGCCGCCGAGCCGATGATCGAAGCGAAGGCGATGATCACGATCTCGTTGGCCAGACCCATGAACCTCAGGCCGATGGCCACCGCCAAGGCGATGATCGCCCACTTCAGGACGGTCGGAAGCCAGCCTTCGGTGCCGGCGCCGCTGACCAGTCCGGAGACGATCCGGGCGATCGCAACGCCTCCCAGGATGATCACTGCCCCGAACAGGACCTTGCTTCCGAGCTCGAGCACCTGCGCCAGCATCGCCGCGATGAGCGGGGACTGGAGCAGTTCGGCCGCCTTGATCGCGAAGAAGATGACGATCGCGAGCATCACCGCCGTGCCTACGGCGCGCGACGGCGCTCCGCCTTCCGTCGAGATCCCGATCGCGCTGACCGACCGGTCGAAGCCCATCGAGGGAAGCAATTGCTCGATCGCCTGCTTGGCGAGCTTGCCGAGCAGGAATCCGATGGCGAGAAGGATCAGGGCGCCGATCACCAGCGGGATCGAATCCAGGATGGTGTGGAGCATCTGGGTCGCCGGACCGGAGATCGCCTCGATCTTGAGCGCGTCGAGCGCCGAGATCGTCACCGGGATCATGATCAGGAAGAAGACGACCATCCCGACCGACTTGCTGATCGACGCGCGGCTGGCGCCGGGGCTGGGCGGAGCGCCCTCCGGGCTTGCCGGAACGGTCCCTGCGTTCGCCGAAAGGCCGGCCTTGCGAACCCACCCGTCCGCATTGGCGGCAAGCAGCGCGCCTTCGACCAGCCGCCGCACGATCCGGGCGACGATCAGTCCGATGAAGAAGATGAGCCCCGCGCCGACCACGTTCGGGATGAAGCCGAGGGCGTTGGTGGTCAGCTGCCGAACGGGGTCCATGACTCCGCCGAGCTCGAGCGGCTGAACGGCGAGCATGATCCCGATGAGGATGATCAGCCAGAAGACGATGTCGCCGATCAGGCTCCCAAGCGTCTTGCCCGGCTCCGCCTCATAATGCTTCCTCAGGGCCGGCACTCGGTCGACGACCTTGGCGATCGCCCACTTCGCCGCTCGGGCGAGAAGCCAGGCGATGACGAGAATGGCAATGGCGGCGAATATCTTCGGCGCCCAGTACATGAGCTGGGCCTGCCAGTAATCGCCGTCTCCGGCATCGTTGCGGTACATGCGCACGTCCCCTTGCTTAAGAGCGGCCGCGCGCCGCTCCATTGGATAATGACGGGCATGGGCAGGGATTCCGCTCAGCGCAAGGCAGAAAGAACTTCGGACGCGAAAGGCGCCGGATCGAAGGCGGTTCCGGGGCCGTCATAGCCCCGGCGGACGATCACGATCCGGCGCGACGGGATGATCGCCAGATACTGGCCGCGATTGCCCTGGGCGATATAGGAATCGGCCGGCAGCCCGGCCGAAGACGGGAAGGTCCAGAAGGTGGCGCCGTAGCCGTAGCCGGACGCCGGTTGGGCGGGGCCGCGGCTCGAGACGTAGGCGCCCCAGCCCGGCGGAAGGATCCGCTCGCCGTCCCACACGCCGTCATTCTGGTAGAGCAGGCCGAGGCGGGCGAGGTCGCGCGCCGTGGTCCAGACCTGGCTCGAGAGGATGAAATTCCCCTGCCAGTCGGTCTCCGGAACGGTGCGGGTCATTCCGATCTTCCAGAGCAGCGACTCGAACGGGAAGGCGAGCGCGCGCTCGCCGTCCCCCAGCTTCGAGCGAAGCCCCCGGACGGCGAGCAGGATGTCGTTGTTGGCGTAGCGGAATCGGGTGCCGGGCGCGGCCTCGAGAGGCCATTGGGTCGCATTCTCGGTGACCGAGCTTCCGCC
>DASQZF010000025.1:0-15800 GCA_035638835.1 Allosphingosinicella sp.
CACCGCGCGCTCCGAGCCGATGCGCAGGCTGGTGGTGACCCCGTAGGAGGGATATTTGGCCGGGATCGGCGTGGCCGCCTTCCACTTGCCGCTCACATAGGCGTCGAAATCGTCGCCGGGCTTGATGGCGGGGTCGAGATCGGCGGGATCGAGGCCCCAGCCTGGGAAGGTCATCTGGGGCGGGTCTTCTTCTGAGGCCGTGGCGGCCGGGGCCGGCGCCGCGGGCGCGGTCTGGGACCAGGCTGATCCGGAAACCATGAGAGCCAGCATCGCCGCCGACCCCATGAGAAGCGTAAACCCGCGCACCATAACGATTATCCCCTACGAAAACAAATGTAGGCGGCAAGCCTTAGCGCGAGAGCACTCAGGACCGCTTACCCGCTCTTGCGCAAAAGGCCCCGAGGCCGCGTTTCGTCCGAATCCGCGCGAAGATCAGGAAGCCGGCCGTCGCCCTGACCTCGAAAGTTCGGCGGAAGTTTCGCAAGTTTCTAAGTTTAGGCTTCCCAAGGCTTGAGAAACTTTCTCTTCGATGATCTTTCCGAGCGCGATTGAATCGCGCGCGCGCGCACCAGCCTGGAGGTTCCAGGATTAGGCAGGGAGCCGAAACGGGGACTTGGGCAGCGGAAGGCGCCCATGTCCCGATTAGAACACGAAGCCTCGCTGTAGGAAAGTTCTTTCTTCGTTCTGAGCACAAGGCCAGCAAGGACAGCAGGGGCAGCGCCCGGGTAACCGAATCCAATCGGTGCCTGGCAACCCAATTTGATCGGCGCCTAGCACATGCCTGGCACCCCCGCTTTGAGCCCCGGATCCACAGCCCAATGAATGTCGTGGAGAGCCGGGTTGTCAGTACCAGCTACGTGCAAGGTACCTGCCTGGATAGCCAGTGCCAGCTACGTGCCTGGCACCGACGACGTGCCTGGCACCGACGACGTCCAGCTGGGGAAGGTTATCGGAGCGGGACCTCCTCGGCGGCGGCCGGAGCGGGAGCGACGGTCTGCAGGAAAGCGGAGCCGGAGGCGGTGAGCACAAGCTTGCGTGGCTAGGGGGCCGTCCTATACGTTGCCATCCGGGGCACAGGAGGGGCTGATGAAGTATCTGGGGGGACTGTTGGGCGGCGTGGCAGGAAATGGAGCCTTTTGGACGATTCAACAACTCCTTCTGAAGCTGCCTTCCAAGTGGGAAGTCACTGGCTATATCATCAGCACAATGATGTTCGCCGCGATGGGATATTGGATTGGTAGTTCGAGGAAAGGGGAGATGAACGATCGTCGCACTGGCGACGTCGCGAGCGACATGGAGGGTTCCTCCCTAGACGTATTGGTCGAGCGTATCGAAGTGGATCCTGATGCCAGCGTTGCCTCCCGCCTTAAGAGCAGTGGGCACGTGAAGGTCCGCGCTAAAGACATCAGCTCGAAAGGATAACGGGTGACTGTATTCATCCCGATAGACTGGCGGGAGGAACTCGGCCAGATCGAGAGGGGGCTGCGAGGCGAGGGTGGAATGGCCCGAATCCACTATTCGGGTGAAGCGTGCGCGCCATCGGCGTTTCTTGAAACTCTTAAGGCCATTTTCGAAACCCGGGCAGATCAGTGGAAGCGGCGATCGCTTCAGATCGATCACAATGTGTACAGCGTACGCTATTTGGCCGGCGTTCGGGATGAGTTCGTCCGCAAGATCGGTTTCGCCCTGCCTGAGCCCGCTTCGGCCCCGAGCGGTAGCGCTTCCTTGCATGTCGTCGACCGGGTCGAGGCAGGCGGCGATTTTGACGCCGAAGTCTCGAACGTGACCCAGATCAATCATTTCCCCTTGCATGAACCGGCTATCATCCAGGGCCGGAGCCGTTGGCTTGACGACCTGGTGAGGTCAATGGCCGATTTCCTCGAAACAGGCCGGTTCATGATCGTCATGAACGCTGGGCCTCGAGAAGCGCAGGATGAATTTTGGAGACACGCTTGGCACGGCCGACTTGACACATTGGTCGCCAAAGGTCTGTGGCTGGTCCAGATGATCGACACGTCCGCCGGCGAGAAGCTGCATGAATTGCTTCCCGACGCGAGTCCAGAGATTTACCTGCCCTCGACGCTCAGCCAGGAAGCCCAGCGCCACGCCACGGATGACGTGACCCAAAGACTTGTGCAAGAAATCGGTGACATCGACCCAGCCTTGGCCCGGATAAGAGCGGACACCTTGGTGCGCGCCAATCGCGGAGACATCCCCCGGCTGCACAGGCAGTCGGCCGCGCTGATCGTAACGCTCGGACTGGAGGGGGGCTGAGCATGCTGTCCCCGGTACAGGATTTCCTGCGCTCGACGCCACGCGGTACAGCGGGGGTCCTTCAGCTCCTCGGGAGCGCTGAAAGTCTCACCGATCACATTGCGGAGCGGTTGTACGACCTTGCGCCGATAGAAGGCGTGTCCGGACCCAGGTTCATTCGTGCACTTCATTATTCCGGCTTCATCGTACCGAGAAACAGCGAGTGGCATTTCGCACCGGGCGTAAAACAGGAGCTCTTTACCATCAGCGCGTTGCCGCCCACCACGGTAATACGCGCACATGAATTGCTGCTCGAGTGCGGTGAGAAGGAAGATCCCGCGCTAGGTGGATCCATCCTTCCGCGTTACTTGTTCACGAAAGGCGGAAGAGCGTACCACGAGGCCGAGCTCGGCCATACTCCTGAAGCGCTCGCACTTTACTCGCAGGCGGCGGAAGATGCCCTCAGTGGATCGCAGTGGCTGGCGGCCCAATTGGCAAGTGAGCAAGAACGCCGCGAGGTCTTGCCGCCCGCCGCGCTGGAAACATTGTTTCTCAGGGCGATGGTTCTCCACCGTGAGGGTAAGAAGCAGGCCGCGGAACCGCTCCTTCGTAAAATCACCTCTAGGAATGAAGTGCGGGCCGAGGTCGCAATGGCGATGACGATCCTTGGCCTTTATGTGCAAAGGCGGGACCCCAGAGAGGCAGAGCGCCTTTTCAGACGGAGCATAGAAATCGACCGAAATATCGGTAATCTAAGAGGAGTTGCGCTCAGCACTCACAACCTCGCCAACCTGCTAAGCAATTCTTCACGCAAGCGGTTAGAGACAGAGAATCTTTATCAAGAAAGTATCGCCACTGGAAGGGGCCTGCGAAATGATCTTCACGTAGCTCAAGCCCTTCATAGTTTCGCGAACTTTCTGTCGAAGGGTTCGCGGGAAATCCAGCAGGCGGAAAATCTTTATCGCGAAAGCTTGGAAATAGACGAGCGGTTCCATAATTGGACTGGGGTTGCCCAGACGCTGCATAGCTTGGGTAATTTACTTTCGCGCGACCGCCAGCGCTGGGAGGAAGCGGAAAAGCTCTACGTTCGCGCTGTGAAGATCAAGGAGCAAGACGGCGATCGCGACGGGCTCGGGCAGACTCTGCACAGTCAAGCCAAACTAATGGCAAGTAGCGGAAATCCGTCCCAGGCGGTAACTTTGTTCCGACGAAGCATAAAAATGGCCAAAGACGTCAGAGATGATTTCGGACTAGCCCAACGGCTCCATAGTTTTGGTGCATTTCTCATCCGCAAGAAAAGAGACGAAGAACGTTTCGAGGGTGAACGTCTGCTCAGAGAAAGCCTTGAATTAGGTGTCGAGCTCAGAAATTATAATCATCAGGCTCAAGTGCTGCGGACTCTTTCCTTTGCCGTGGAGCGCCGCTCGGCGACGGAAGCAGAAGAGCTCCTTCGTCGTGCGCTCGCACTTAACCGACAAATTGGCAACAACCGCGGCATCGCGCTGGTCGAGGAGTCGCTTCGGCGTCTGCGGGCCAGTCGCGGCTGACTAAGCGCCACGGTTCAGAGCGAGCGAAGCAATCCAGCAGCCCTATGTCGGCGTCGTCAGCGAGCCTGTCTTCGGAATCGCCGTCGGCAAGGAGTGGGCGCCCAAGGTCACAGAAAATGCGACACTATGGACGTCGTGAATTTGCCTCGAGAACCCCCTAAATTCAATCGTCCTCACACCAGCCTACTCTGCTTGACCGCGGCCTCGATGAAGCTCGCGAACAGAGGATGCGGGTCAAAGGGCTTCGACTTCAGCTCCGGGTGGAACTGCACCCCCACGAACCACGGATGGTCCGGCCGTTCGACTATCTCCGGAAGCGCCCCGTCCGGGCTCATGCCCGAGAACAAAAGCCCCCCCGCTTCCAGCGCCGCCTTGTAATGGATGTTCACCTCGTAGCGGTGGCGGTGCCGCTCCGAGATCCGATCCGCCCCGTAGATGGAGTGGACGACACTGTTGCCGGCCAGCCTCGCTTCGTAGGCGCCCAGGCGCATGGTTCCGCCCATGTCGCCATTCGCCTCGCGGCGCTGCTGGAGGCCCGCGGGGCTCATCCATTCGGTGATGAGGCCGACGACGGGCTCTTCGGCTTCGCCGAATTCGGTGCTTGCCGCGCCCTGGATTCCGGCCTGGTTCCGCGCCGCCTCGATGCAGGCCATCTGCATTCCGAGGCAGATTCCGAAGAAGGGCACCCTCCGCTCCCTCGCGAAATGCACGGACGCGATCTTGCCCTCGCTTCCGCGCTCGCCGAAGCCGCCGGGGACCAGGATCCCGTGAAGGGGCTCGAGCTGGGCGGGGATGTCGGCTTCGGGGTGCTCGAAGAGCTCGGCGTCTAGCCAGGATATGCGGACCTTGACCCGGTTGGCCATCCCGCCGTGGACGAGGGCCTCGGTGAGGCTTTTGTAGGCGTCCTGGAGTCCGACATATTTGCCGACGACCCCGATCGTCACCTCGCCTTCCCAGTTGAACAGGCGGTCGACGACGTCGTCCCAGCGGGCCATCCTGGGCTCGGGGGCGTCGGTGATCCCGAAGGCGCGGAGGACCTCTGCGTCGAGGCCGGCCTCGTGATATTGGGCCGGGACGGCGTAGATGCTCTTGGCGTCGAGGGCGGGGATGACCGCTTCCTTGCGGACGTTGCAGAACAGGGCGATCTTGGCGCGGTCGCTGTCGGGGAGCGGATGCTCGGTGCGGCAGACCAGGATCTCGGGCTGGATGCCCAGGCTGGTCAGCTCGCGCACGCTGTGCTGGGTGGGCTTGGTCTTGAGCTCGCCGGCGGCGGCGATGTAGGGGACCAAGGTGGTGTGGACGCTGAGCGTGTTCTCGCGGCCATGCTCGTTGCGGAACTGGCGGATCGCCTCGATGAAGGGGAGCGATTCGATGTCGCCGACGGTGCCGCCTATCTCGATGATCAGGAAGTCGAGGTCCGGATCGAGATTGGCGGCGATGAACTCCTTGATCGCGTTGGTGACGTGGGGGACGACCTGGACGGTGGCGCCCAGATAGTCGCCGCGCCGCTCGCGCTGGATGATGCCCTGGTAGATCCGGCCCGAGGTGACGTTGTCCGACTGGCGGGCGGGGACCCCGGTGAAGCGCTCGTAATGCCCCAGGTCGAGATCGGTCTCGGCGCCGTCGTCGGTGACGTAGACCTCGCCATGCTGGTAGGGCGACATCGTGCCCGGATCGACGTTCAGATAGGGATCGAGCTTGCGGATCCTGACCTTGTAGCCGCGCGCCTGGAGAAGGGCCGCGAGGGCCGCGGCCATGAGGCCCTTGCCGAGCGAGGAGACCACGCCGCCGGTGATGAAAATGAACCGCGCCATGGGAGTTGGGGGATAGAGAAGCGGAGCGGTCCGGGGCAAGGGCGCGAATCGGATTTTTCTCGTAATTGGTGCCAGGCACCATTTTCCGCGTAATTGGTGCCTGGCACCATTTTCCGCACTATCCACACGTAATTGGTGCCTGGCACCATTTTAGGTTTCTCCACCATTTTACGTTTCTCGCGGGTGTCCGGATGCGGGCGTGTTCATGGATCCCGGGTCAAGCCCGGATGACCAGGAAGCGGGCAACGGGGCATCCACCGCTTTCGCGGGAGTGACGGGCCTCCAGTCACCGGCTAAGGCCCGGCCATGCGGGTGGCGATCGTCGGGGCGGGATATTCGGGGACGATCGCGGCGGTGGAGATCGCCCGGGCGGCGCCGGGCGCCGATATCGTACTGATCGAGAAAAGCGGGCGCTTCGCCCAGGGCGCCGCTTATGGAACCCCCTCGCCCGGCCACCTGCTAAACGTCCGGGCGCGCAACATGAGCGCCCTTGCCGGCGAACCCGGCCATTTCGCGGACTGGGCCTCGATCGAGGGCCATGGACCGGAGGATTACGTCCCCCGGCGCGACTATCGGCGCTATTTGGCCGGCCTGCTCGACGGGGTCCGTGCGGCGACCCGGGTGACGGGCGAGGCGGTCGCGATCCTGGACGAGGGGGTGAGCCTCGCCTCGGGCGAGCTGGTCGCCTGCGACTGCGCGATCGTCGCCGGAGGCAATTATCCCTCGCGCCTTCCGGCCGCCTTCGGTCGGCTCGCGATCCACGATCCGTGGAGCGCGCAAGGCTCCGCCGCAGTCGCACAGGCGGCGGCGCGCGGGGGCGAGCTGCTGCTGGTCGGGACCGGGCTGACCATGGTCGACATGGCGGTGAGCCTGGAGGAAGCGGGCTTTTCGGGCCGGATCCTCGCGGCCTCGCGGCGGGGCCTCGTCCCGCGCGCCCATGTCTCGCCGGCGGCGGCTCCGCTCGGATGGGAGCCCCCGGCCCGGCTCGGCGCGCTGGTCCGGGCGGTCCGCGGCCGCGAGCCCTGGCGCGCCTCGGTCGACGGGCTGAGGCCGCACAGCGTCGCCCTTTGGCAGGGCCTGAGCGAGTCGGAGCGGAAGCGCTTCCTTCGCCACTTGCGCCCCTGGTGGGACGTCCACCGCCACCGGATCGCCCCGCGGGTCGCCGCCCGGATCGATTCGATGCTCGCCTCGGGTCGGCTCGAGGTGGCGGCGGCCCGGGTCGCCCGGGTGGAGGGCGACCGAGTGACCCTGGCCCGGCGCGGCGGCGGAGAGCTGGTTCGCCGCTTCGACGCGGCGATCAACTGCACCGGGCCCGAGGGGAGCATCGGGCGGATCGGGGATCCGCTGGTCCGAAGCCTTCTGGAGAGCGGCCGAGCGAGGCCGGACCGGCTCGGACTGGGGTTCGAGGTGGACGGGTCGAGCCGGATCATCGGGGGAAAAGGCGCCTCCCCTGCCCTCTTCGCGCTCGGGCCACTGACCAAGGGCACCTTCTGGGAGATCGTCGCGGTGCCCGACATCCGCGGCCAGGCGGCCGGAGTCGCGAAAGCCGTCGCGGCGCTCTGACTATCGGCCGGCCGGCGCTGCGCCGTTGCCCGCGGGAGCCTGGGTCGAGGGCACGGGGACCTGCGCGGCCGGAGCGGGGGCCTGGGTCGCGGGTGCGGGAACCTGGGTCGCCGGCGCGGGGACCTGCCCGGCGGCGCCGGCGAGCGGGTCGGTGGTCGGCGGGACCCCCGGTGCGAGCGGAGCGGTGCGGGGTGCGGTCTTCGTCAGCGACGGATCGATCTTCGTCGGGGCCCGCTCGATCGTGGCCAGGCCGGCGAGGGTGATCGAGAGGATGACGAATAGGGTCGCCAGGATGGCCGTCGCCCGGGTGAGGAAATCGGCCGCCCCGCGCGCCGACATCAGCCCCGACGGGCTTCCGCCCACTCCAAGCCCGCCGCCTTCCGAGCGCTGCATCAGGATCACCGCGACCATGGAGGCGGCGACCAGCGACTGGAGAATCAGCAGGAAGGTGAACATTGGGGGCTTTCGGAAAAAAGGTCGAAGCGCGATCTAGGAGAAAGGGCGCGAAGGTTCAACCTTACCGTCATTGCGAGCGAAGCGCTAACTCCTCGCCGCCGCCTCGATGATCGGGACGAACTGGGCGGCGGTGAGGCTGGCGCCTCCGACCAGCGCTCCGTCGACGTCTTCGAGCGCGAACAGCTCGGCCGCATTGCCGGCATTGACGGAGCCGCCGTAGAGGATCCGGATCCGCCCGCCGGCGTCGCCGAAGCGGCCGGTGAGCGCGGCCCGGATCGCGGCGTGCATCTCCGCGACGTCGGCGGCGGTGGCGGTGCGGCCGGTGCCGATCGCCCAGATCGGCTCGTAGGCGACGACCAGCTCCGACTCGCCCGAAAGCTCCGGGATCGAGCCGGCGAGCTGGGACGTCACCCGCTCCACCGCTTTGCCCGACTCCCGCTCGGCCTCGCTCTCGCCGACGCAGACGATCGCCTGGAGGCCGCCCCGAAGCGCCGATTCGGCCTTGGCTCGGACGATCGAGTCCGTTTCGGACTGATCGGCGCGGCGCTCCGAATGGCCAAGGATGGCGAGGCGGGCGCCCGCTTCCTTCAGCATCGGCGCGGAGACGTTGCCGGTATGGGCGCCGCTGTCCTTCGAATGGCAATCCTGGGCGCCCACCGCGAGCCCGCCGGCGCGGGGGACGGCGAGCGGGATCAGGGTGAAGGGCGGGCAGATGGCGACATCCACGCCCGAGGCCTCGCGCGCCGCGGCCGCGATCGCGGAAAGCTCGCCGAGGGCGGCGCGGCTGCCGTTCATCTTCCAATTGCCGACGACGAGCTTGCGGCGAACGTTCATGTCTCGAGCTTCCCTGCTTGATGAGCCGCAGGCGCCTAGCAAGCGCGCCGTCTAGTGCCAAGCTTGCCCGAGCCCGGCGGCGCTTCTATGACCCGCGCAAACCATCGCAGGACCCGAGACCAGATGCTTTCCCTTTTCCGCCGCGGCTTCATGGCGAAGATCATGCTCGTCATCCTCGTCATAGGCCTGATCGCGATCGTCATCACCGGCTTCGGAACCGGCGGCTCGGGCGTCGGCGGAATCGGCGGGATCAGCGCCACTACCGTCGCGAGCGTCGGCGGCGAGGATCTCACCTCGGCGAGGCTGAGCGACGACGCCCAGCGCCAGCTCACCCGCCTGCGCCAGCAGCAGCCGGAGCTCGATATGGCCGCCTTCCTGCAGCAGGGAGCACTGGAGGAGGTGATGGAGCAGCTGATCGACCTCACCGCGAGCGCCGTCTTCGGAAGGCAGCAGGGCCTTGGCGTGTCCCGGCAGATGATCGACCGCGAAATCGCGTCAATCCCCGCCTTCCACGACCTTACCGGCCGCTTCGACGACGCCACCTTCAGGCGCGCTTTGGCCCAGGAGAATCTGAGCGAGCAGCAGCTCCGCGAGGAGTTCGAGACCCGCCTGCTCCAGCGCCAGCTGCTCGGCCCGGTCGCCCGTTCGGCCCATGTGCCGAACGCGATCGCGCTCCAATATGCCTCGCTCCTCCTCGAATCCCGCACCGGAATGGTCGGCGCAGTCCCGTCGGCGACGATGGGGGCCGGGGCCGAGCCTGGCGAGCAGGAGCTCAACGCCTTCTACCGAAGCAACCGGACCCGCTACACCATCCCCGAGCGGCGGGTGATCCGCTACGCCGCCTTCGGCCCTGAAAATGTCGCCGCCCGGTCGCAGGCGACGGACGCCGAGATCCAGGCAGCCTATCGTTCCAACCCCGCTTATGCGGCGCGCGAGACCCGGCGCCTGTCCCAGGTCGTCCTTCCCGAGCCCCAGGCCCGGGCGCTGGCTCAGAAGGTCGCCGGCGGGACCGCCTTCGCCGCCGCGGCCGCTTTGGCCGGCCGAAGCGCCTCCGACATCGCCCTCGGGGCCAACGGCCGCGAGGAATATGCCGCCAAGAGCTCGCCCGCCGTGGCTGCGGCCGTGTTCGGAGCCGCCAAGGGCGCGACGGTCGGCCCGGTGCGCGGGCCGTTCGGCTGGCATGTCGTCAAGGTCGAGGACGTCATCGTCGCGACCGCAAGGCCGCTCGAATCCGTGCGCGGCGAGCTTGCGGCCCAGATCCAGCAGCGCAAGTCGCTCGAGGCGATCAACGACCTCGCCTCCAGGATCGAGACCGCGATCGGCGAAGGATCGACCTTCGACGAGATCGCCGCCGCCAACAAGCTCGCGGTCAAGGAGACCGCGCCCGTCACCGCCGCCGGAGCTGCTCCGGACACGCCCGGCTGGAAGGCGCCGCCCGAGCTCCAGCCCCTGCTGGAGGGCGCCTTCGCGATCGAGCCCGGCGAGGATCCCGGAGTCGAGACGATCCAGGAGAATCAGCGCTATGCGCTGGTCGCCGTCGCCCGCGCCATTCCGGCGGCGGCGCCGCCGCTGGCCTCGATCCGCGACCGGGTGAAAGCCGATCTGGTGGTCCGGCGCGCTTCCGAGAGGGCGCGCGCGGTCGCGAGCTCGATCGTCGCCCGGATCAACGCGGGCACTCCGCCGGCTTTGGCCTTCGCCCAGGCGCAGGTGAAGCTTCCGGCGGTCCAGACGCTCACCGCCACGAGACGCGAGATCGCCAGGGCGAACGCCCAGGTGCCGCCGCCCATGGCGATGATGTTCAGCCTCCCTCGAGGCAAGGCGCGGCTCCTCCCGGCGCCCGACGGCCGCGGCTGGTTCATCGTCCATCTCGACAAGATCGTGCCCGGCGACGCCTCCAGGGAGCCCGGCCTGGTCCAGGCGGTCAAAACCCAGTTCGGAGCGATCATCGGCGAGGAATATGCGCGCCAGTTCACCACGGCGATCCGGGAAAGCGTCAGGATCGAGCGCAACGAGGAGGCCCTGCGCAAGCTCAAGGCCGAGCTCGCGGGGCCCGGAGCGACCCAGTGACGGCCAAGTGACGGGGCGGTGACGGAACGCTTCGGGACGGGACGCTGATGATCCTCGTCCTCGACAATTACGACAGCTTCACCTGGAACATCGTCCACTATCTGCGCGAGCTCGGGGCGCAGGTCCGGGTCGAGCGCAACGACGCCTTGACCGCGGCCGAGGCGCTCGCCACCGGAGCGGCGGGCTTCCTGATCTCGCCCGGGCCCGGACGGCCGGAGGCGGCCGGGGAGTCGCTGGCCCTGGTCGCCGCCTGCGCCGAGGCCCGGCGGCCGCTGCTCGGGATCTGCCTCGGCCATCAGGCCGTGGCCCTGCATTTCGGAGCAAGCGTCGTCCGGGCCGATTCGGTCATGCACGGCAAGACCTGCGCCGTCCGCCACGACGGCACCGGCCTGTTCGAGGACCTTCCCTCCCCGCTCATCGCGGCCCGCTACCATTCGCTGACGGTGGAGCCCGGAAGCGTCCCGGACTGCCTCGCGGCCAACGCGCTCGCCGACGACGGCACCGTCCAGGGCCTTCGCCACCGGGACCTGCCGATCCACGCCGTCCAGTTCCACCCGGAGAGCGTGGCGAGCGAGGAAGGCCATCGGCTGCTCCGGAATTTCATCGGAATCGCGCAACGTTCCGCCTCCGCTTGACAGCCCCCGTAACGTTCCCTACACGTTCCGCGTTCGTTTCTCAGGGGACCCGATATGCTGACGCGCAAGCAGAGTGAGCTTCTGACCTACATCCAGGCCCGTCTGGCCGAGAGCGGGGTCTCGCCTTCCTTCGAGGAGATGAAGGAGGCCCTGGCGCTGAAATCCAAGTCGGGAGTACACCGGCTCATCTCGGCGCTCGAGGAGCGCGGCTTCATCCGCCGGCTTCCCAACCGGGCTCGGGCGCTCGAGGTCCTTCGGATGCCCGAGGCGCAGGCCGGGAGCCCGGTCCAGCTCAAGGCCCCGCCCGCCGGACTTCAGGCGGCCAACGACGTCATCGACCTTCCGCTCCACGGACGGATCGCCGCGGGCCAGCCGATCGAGGCGCTGGAGGGGCAGACCAGCCTGCCCGTCCCCGCCGCCTTGCTCGGCCCGGGCGAGCATTATGCGCTCGAAGTGGCCGGCGATTCCATGGTCGACGAAGGCATTCTGGACGGCGATTACGCGCTCATCCGGAAGACCGACATGGCGCGCGACGGCGAGATCGTCGTCGCACTGATCGACGACAATGAGGCGACCTTGAAGACCTATCGGAAGGAAGGCCAGATGGTCCGCCTCGACCCCGCCAACCGCCGCTACGACCCGCAGCGCTACCGGCCCGACCAGGTCCGGATCCAGGGCCGGCTGGCCGGGCTTCTCCGGCGCTATTGAGTCCGCTGGCGCCCTCTCCCCTCTATTCCCCCTCCCTGGAAGGGTGAGCGACCCGCCTGCGGGTCGCTGAGGGGTGGGTAGGCGAGCGCAGCGAGACTTTTCTGAGTCGGAGTTTTCGGCCGCCTGCGGCGGACCCACCCCCGGGCCCCTCCCTTGCAGGGATGGGAGAAAAGCGGAGAATTACGATGGCACGTCTCAACTATGTCGAGCTTCCGGTCGGCGACACCGATGCGGCCAAGGCCTTTTACGAGGCTGCGTTCGGCTGGAGCCTGACCGGCTTCGGCCCGACCTATGCCGCGACCGTCACCGGCGACACGGACATCGGCCTCCAGGGCGACCCGGCCGAGGCGTCCCGGGCGCCGCTGCCGGTGATCGACGTTCCCGATCTCGAAGCGGCCCTGGCCGCGGTCGAGTCCGCGGGCGGCCGGATCGTCCGCCCGATCTTCGCCTTCCCCGGCGGCCGCCGTTTCCACTTCCTCGATCCGGGCGGCAACGAGCTTGCCGCGGTGAAGGCCGGGCATTGATGGATGAGGACGGGACGCAGGCGCCGGCCGTGGCGCCTTCCTCGTCACCCTGAACGCGTTTCAGGGTCCAGCCCTCCACCCGCGAGGCGCTTCCACCCCGGATGCTGAAACAAGCTCGGCATGACGACGGGCGTATCGACCGGCGCCCGGCGCGGAAGCTCCATCCCCCGGTTGCAATCCGTCGCCGCCGCCTCTAGATGGCCCGTCTGCCCGACAGGCATGGACGCATAGCTCAGTTGGTAGAGCAGCTGACTCTTAATCAGCGGGTCCTAGGTTCGAGCCCTAGTGCGTCCACCACCTTTCCCCCACAATATCAAACAGTTAGCTTCTCGGTGGCTGGCCGGCCGCTAAGCCCCTGCGCAACCCGTAAGTCCCTCGTAAGTGCCAGCCGCAGGCGTCCGCGACGAGGCAGCCACGCTGGATTCGTTTTCCCCTTCCGCGACTGCCCCCAACCGTCCGTTGGCTTCACGTTCTTCGATCACGCGATAATCGGGCCACTGAACATATTGGCAACCGATCTCGCATTTGCTATGATCATATGGTCCCCGGGATTGGCCGACGGATACGATCGTTGCAACGCGCAACCCGCGAGACGAGCAATACAGCCTCGGCGATGCCGGGAGCCAGCAACTCCGCGAGTGCGAGTATCAGGTTGATGAGCATAGCTCCGACGACCTCCTCGATTACACTATACCACTTAGCGTTCTAGACCCGCGCCGACGAGCAGCCCTACACAGGCTTAACAGGGGTGGAATGTGGTGTGCGTCCGGGGGCATCCAGCTTGCTGGGGTCTCGGGTCAAGACTGGCCCCCGGACTCTGCTATTGATAGGCTGGCTGTATGAAGCCGCCCCTATGGTTCCGCCCCCGCGGCTACTTGCACTTGGACATGCCGGTTCAGCCCGCGTTTGCGCACGGCCTCACCCCTTCACAGGTCGCCGCCCACCACTGGTCGCCGCTGATCCACTACATAAAGACCGAAAAGCGTTACAAGGTGAAGGAGCGTAAGACCGTTCCGAAGGAGCGGCCCATCATGTTCGCATCTCACCGCGATTCATGTATCCTCTCCAAGTACTCTGCCGACTTGGTATCGCGGCTAGACGCCTGGTATGCCGCCAACGGCTTGGACGAGACGGTCATAGCCTATCGAGCTTTGGGCCGGTCGAACTACCACTTCGCGAAACGGGTGGAGGACTTCGTGCGGGCTCACCCGTCGCTGACGGTCATGTGCTTCGACGTCACGGGATTCTTCGATAACCTTGACCACAAGCTCCTCAAGGCGCGCCTGAAATGGGTGCTCGGCTGCGAGGAGCTGGGCGCTGACTGGTACGCCGTTCTCCGAGCCGTGACTCGCTACCGCTACATCAACCTGGAGGAGATCAAGAAGCATGATCACCTCGCCAAGCGGCTGAAGGAGAGGGAACGCCACCCGCTCGCCACCATCGCGGAGTTGAAGGATTTGGGGGTCCCAATTGAGAAGAACCCGAAACCGGTTGGCATCCCGCAGGGCACGCCGATCAGCGCCAGCCTGTCCAATCTCTACATGACCGACTTTGATGCCGAGATGCAGGCGGAAGCGGCAAAGCGCGGCGCCCTGTACCAGCGCTACTCCGACGACATCCTCGTTGCGTGCGCGCCCACGAGGCAGCACGTATTGAAGGAACTCGTGAGGGAGAAGCTGGAAGAACACGGTCTCGAGCTTCAAAGCTCCAAGACAGACGTAGTGACTTTGCACGCCCCGGCAAGCACCCTCACCTTTCAGTATCTCGGGTACCAACTGGGGCACGTTGAGGCCCGTCTGCGGCTGAAGTCGCTGTCCCGCCAATGGCGCACCGCGAAGCGGGCTGTGGCCAAGACGGAGCGCGTAGGCCTCAGCGCGATCAAGCAGGGAAAGGCCAAGCAGATATTCACGCGTAAACTGCACATGCGCTTTACCGGTGCTGGCGCTAGGAACTTTTTGGCCTACACGAAACGGTCAGCAGACGCCCTGGAATCTCCGGCGATACGCAAGCAAACCAAGAAGCTGCGCCGCTACATGCAGGGAGAACTGGCTCGCCTTCGGGGCAAACCCAAACCTAAGCCGTGACGAGCACCGGCTTACGATCCGCTTACGTCGATGGATTCAACCCCGATAAGGTGTGCGATCCGAGGCGTCTAGCTGCTGCCTCCGGCTGATTGCATGTTTGACGACGGGCTTCCCTCAACGGACGCGGCTAGCTGCCAAGGGTTCTCCGGTGCAGTTCGCGTACAGGTTCCGCAGGCCTTCAAGTGATTTGTTGAGCTCGCGCGGTGCGTAGAAGTCAGCGAAGCTTCCAAGGTGCGCCGTGTCCTCGGAAACATACTCGATAATGCCCTCTCTGACGTGCCTTGCCTCAGCCAGTCCATCGAGAGCCTGCTCCATGAGGTCGAACAAAGTCCTGTCGAGTGACGCCGCTTCGAACAGATATTTCTCCAGGTTGCCGGTATGGAGCGGCGGGACCGGGCTAGAGCTGCCAAATTCCTTATCGGGCTCTCGGATTGCAAGGCGGGGCAAGCCGCTGACCGTCCGCTCGATAGAGATTACTGACGCATTTTTTAGCCCCGCGTCGATGTCTGCAACCTGGCCCAGTATGCTGCCTATGGCGTAGTTGTTCCTTTCGCAGTCGGCGGCGATAAGCTTGCGAATGGCCCGAAGCTTTCGAGAGTTGGTCCTGAACCGCCTCCAGCCGTCCAGCGCCTCGCGGGCGAGGAAGACGGCAACAGCGACGACAACCGCAATAGGAATGACATTTGGATGCTCGATCATGGCGCCGTCATATAGCGCCGAGACGATGTTCGGGCGAGCGCCCGCACTATTTCACCAGTCGTCGCGCCGGGGCGAACTCATAACGCATCGAGCAACGGCATCGGCCGAAGCGATGAAGGCCGTCTGGGCACCCTTCCACTGCGAGCCCGCCGATTCGGGCGATCCCGAGCCTTCGCCGCCGAGTCTTCCTTACGCCAAAAAAAAGCTCTCATCTCCACCGTCCGGATGTTGCGGCGGGTCGGGGAGTTGAGGCTTGAGTGCGTCGGCGGCCTTGGGACTTGGGCAGGCGGCCGTGGTCCGATGATGGGGGAGCGTCATGCGGCGTCGTTCATCGGGTTGAGCTCGGATTCGACCTCTTCTTCCGTATAGGTGTCGTCCGGGTCAGGCGGAGCGATGTCCTCGCGGACCACGGCTTTGCCCATCGCGCCCTCGATCAGGAGAAGCAGGCGCTCGCGGCGCGCTGTCATGAACGCGTCGAGATCGTCCGCGCGGAGCAAAGGCGGCTCGATTTCATGGCTTGCGAGGATCGAATCGAGCCGCTCCGGGGCGATCGCGGGATTGGTGTCGCTGCCCTTTTCGATTCGCGCCAGATAGGAAGAAGGCGCCGACCCGCCGA
>DASQZF010000026.1:0-5765 GCA_035638835.1 Allosphingosinicella sp.
GCCGACTGGTGGGACCCGAAGGGCTCGTCGGCCATGCTCCACCAGCTCAATCCGGTGAGGCTGGCCTACATCCGCGACCGGATCGACCAGCATTGGGGGATGGACGAGTGCAGCCTCAGGCCGCTGGGAGGGCGCCGGGCGGCGGACGTCGGCTGCGGGGCCGGGCTTCTCGCCGAGCCGCTGGCCCGCCTCGGCGCCTCGGTGACGGGGGTCGATCCGGCGCCCGAGAACATCGCCGCGGCCCGCGACCATGCGCTCGGCCAGGGGCTGGAGATCGACTATCGGGTCGGCGGGGTCGAGGCTCTGGAGGGGAGGTTCGACCTCGTGACCTCGCTCGAGGTGGTCGAGCATGTCGCCGAGACCCGGACCTTCGTCCAGGGCCTCGCCGACGCCCTCGCCGACGACGGCCTTCTCATCCTCTCGACCCCGAACCGAACCGCGATGTCGCGCCTCATGCTGATCCTGATCGGCGAAGGCACCGGCCGGATCCCGAAGGGCACCCACGATTGGGAGAAGTTCCTGTCCCCCGAGGAGCTGAGCGCACTGCTTCGCGACTCCGGGCTCGAGATAATCGACTGCCACGGCCTCGCCTGGGGCCCGGCGCGGGGCTTTCACCTGTCGGACAACAAGAGCCTCGATTATTTCGTCACGGCCCGCCGCCTTGCCTCCCCATCGTAAGATGGGGAGGGGGACCACACGAAGTGTGGTGGCGGGGTAGAAGGCGAGGGTTTCAGCGGATCGAGCGCGCGACGGCATAGACCTGCGCCCTCTACCCCTCCACCACCTTCGGTGGTCCCCCTCCCCATGCTTCGCATGGGGAGGCAAATCAGAAATCCACCTTGTCGTAATGGGCCGGCGGGGAGATCACCTCCATGCGCTCGGCGAGCAGGGGCCGGAAGCTCGGCCTCGACTTCATCACTCCGTACCAGTCGGCGGTCTGCTTGTGCCCGCGCCAGTCGATCCCGCCGAGATAGTCGGCTACCGAAAGATGCGCCGCCGCCGTCAGGTCAGCCAGGCTGAGCACCGGGCCGGCAAGCCAGCGGCGATGGTCGAGCAGATAGTCGATATAGTCGATATGGTTGTTGGCGGTCTTCATCGCCTCCCGAAGCACCCGGGTGTCGGGGGCGTCTCGGCTGACCAGCCGCTTGGTCATCCGTTCCTCGATGAGCGGCGCCACGACCTCGCGGTACAGCCCCTCGTCGAACCAGGAGACCAGCCTTCGCACCTCGGCGCGGTTGGGCGCGGTTCCCGGGATCATCGGCGAGCGGTCGACCGTCTCCTCGAAATATTCGCAGATCGCCTTCGAATCGATGAGCACGATCCCGCGCGCCTCCTCGACCAGGACCGGGGTCTGGCCGGCGGGGTTGAGGTCGGTGAACTCATCGCGCTTCAGCCAGGGCGATTCGCGCACCAGCTCATGCGCGACGCCTTTCTCGGCCAGCATCAGCCGGACCTTGCGCGAAAAGGGGCAAAGCGGGAATTGGTAGAGCTGCCACATGCGGGGCAGTCTCTAGCGCCGCTGCGAGAGGTGCGCCACTTGCTTAATTCCTCCCCGCGATTTCGCGGGGAGGGAGACCGCGCGAAGCGCGGTGGAGGGGCTCTACGAGCTCTGAAGAACCCCTCCACCAGCCTTCGGCCGGTCCCCCTCCCCCGGAAATCCGGGGGAGGATTTAAGTATTACCTTGGCTCATGTTCCGGATCGTAATCCCGCGGATCGTGATCGCGGTCGTAGCGCTCGTCGTCGCGCCGGTCGTAGTAGCGATCGTCCCGCTCGTAGGGCCGGGCGGCGCGCCCGCGGGCGATCGCGTCCTCCATCCGGCGGGTGGCGTCCTGGAGGCTTCGGCGAAGGATCGGGGTCATCACCGCCATCTGCTCGACCGCGGCGCCGAGGCCGACGGTGACGGCGCCGATCTGGCCCCGGATCCGCTCGCGCGCATAGGGGTCGCGGCGGCCGCCGGCGAGATCGCCGAGGGTCTCGGGGCCCTGCCGGTAGCGGCGGCCATAGGGGTCGAGGGCGTCGACCACCGGCCCGATGTCGACGTCCATCAGGGCTTCGGTCGCCCGGCCGAGCTGGTCGCCGATCCGCTCGACCTCGCTCGGCGGCGGAAGCCGGCGGACGACATCGTCGCCGCGCGGGTCGTAGCCGGGCCGGTCGTAGCCGGGCTGATCGTAGCCGGGCCCGTCGTAGCCGGGCTGGGCGAAGGCGGGCGAAGCCGCGGCGAGCGCCGTCACGGCGATGATAAGCTTACGCATCGAGGGCCTCCTCAAACCATTGGCGCACCGGCGAAAACGCGCGGCGGTGCGGATCGGTTGCAGGTTATGGCGGGGGGAGGCTGAGCCTAGCGTGAACGCTCAAAATCCTCCCTATGCGCAGCATGGGGAGGGGGACCAGGCGAAGCCTGGTGGAGGGGTAAAAGGCGCAAAACTGGGTGGGTTCGCACGCAATCCTCGGCTGCCGCGGCAATTACCCCTCCACCACCCTTCGGCCGACGGCTGCTGCGCAGCCGGTTCCGGCTCTCGGCATGCCCCCGGCATGCCGACCCGCCTACACCCCCCTCCCCACCGCTTCGCGGCAGGGAGGATAAGCTACCGCGCCAACAGCCACACCAAGGCCACCGTCCCCACGACGATCCGGTACCAGGCGAAGGGCGCGAAGCCGTAGCGAGTGACGATCCCGATGAACGCCTTGATGACGACGATCGCCACCACGAACGACACCGCGAACCCGATCGCGATGTCGCCCAATTCCCCGGCGCCGAGCTGCGCCCCCGACTTGAGCATGGCGTAAGCCGAGGCCCCGATCATCGTCGGAACCGCGACAAAGAAGCTGAACTCCGCCGCCGTCTTGCGCTCCACCCCGAGCAGAAGCGCCCCCATGATGGTCGCGCCCGACCGGCTGACCCCGGGGATCATCGACAGGCACTGGATCAGCCCGATTCCGAGCGCCGTCTTCCAGCTCATGTCCTCCACGCTCTGCGTGGTGACCCGCTTGGTCATCCGCTCGATGGCCAGGATCGCGACCCCGCCGACGATCAGAGCCACCGCGACGATCTCCGGCGTCTCCAGCATCCGCTGGATGCCCTCATAGGCGACCGCACCGATCGCCATCGAGGGGAGGAAGCCCAGCAGGACGTTGCGGGTGAAGGCGACCGGCCCGGCCGACCAGCTGAACAGGCCGACCAGCACGTCCCAGAAGCGCCGCCAGTACAGGACGATGACGGCCAGGATCGCTCCCAATTGGATGACGATCTCGAACGTCCCCTCGGCCTCGCTCTCGAAGCCGAGCAGCTCGGCGGCGAGCACCAGGTGCCCGGTCGAGGAGACCGGGATGAACTCGGTCACGCCCTCGACGATTCCAAGCAGGATGATGGTGAGGAGCGAGGCTTCCATTGTTACTCCGGGGCGTGAAGGGTGCCCGCTTCGATGTTATGAACTGAACCGTTCGGGGATAAGAACTGAATTGTCGGGGAGCGTTGTGAACCGAACCGCTCGGGCTGAGCCTGTCGAAGCCCTTCTTTTTCTGAAGGAGGCGGAAGGGAAGGCTTCGACAAGCTCAGCCCGAACGGAAGCTAATCCAAGTCCGCGCCCGCTCTAGTAAGGCGATTTCGCCGCGAACCGGCCGGCCTGGCGGTAGCTGGTCAGCCAACCCTCCGACACGGCCGCGAGCGGAGTCTTGGAGATCCCGAACGCCTCGAGCCCCTCGGACCCCTCGGCCACGACATTGTCGCGCCTCAGCATCAGCCACTGGTCGAAGGTGATCGGGGCGCCGGGCAGCCAGCCCGTCGTCCTGGCGATCAGCCGCCCGACGGGATCGGGAATGTCGAGCAGGGGCCGCCCCCGACCCGTCGTCTCGACCACCCATGACATCAGCTCTCGCATCGTCAGCACCTGCGGCCCGCCCAGCTCGTAGGTCTTGCCCCCGTGGCGGCGCGGATCGAGCGCGGCGGCGGTCACGGCCCGGCCGACCTCGGCCGCATAGACCGGCTGGAGCTTCGTGCCTCCGCTGACCACCGGAAGCACCGGTGCGAGCCTCGCCATCCCGGCGAAGCGGTTGACGAAATTGTCCTCGCGTCCGAACAGCAAAGAAGGCCGAAGCACCGTGGCTCCGGGAAAGGCCGAGCGCACCGCTTCCTCCCCCTCCCCCTTGCTCCGCCCGTAAGCCGATTCGCTCCGCGGATCGGCGCCGATCGCCGAGACGTGGACCATGGCCCCGGCCCCGGCCTCCGCGGCCGCCTCCGCGACGTTGCGGGCGCCGGCGACATGGATCGAGTGGAAATCGCCCTTCAATATGCCGACCAGGTTGATGACGGCGTCGCTGCCCTTGACGGCGGCCCGGACCTTGTCCCGATCGCGCACGTCAACCGGAACCAGGTGCATCTGCCCGACGGCGGCCATCGGGTGGAGGAAGTTCGCGCCGCGCGGGTCGCGCTGCGCCACCCGCACCCGGGCGCCGGTCTTGAACAGGGCCTGCGCGGTATAGCGGCCGAGGAAGCCGCCGCCGCCGAACAGGGTCACCACCCGGTTTCTCGAGTCCATCCGAATCCTCAATCGGGACGGTCGCTAGTGACTGTCCCCTTTTTCTGCGCCTGGAATATGCCGCGCCCCATGCCCTTTAGGCCCTGCGTTGACAAGCGCGGGCACGCCCCCTAGTTCGCGCCCCCTACCCCGTGCCCAGGTGGCGGAATTGGTAGACGCACCAGCTTCAGGTGCTGGCGTTCGCAAGGACGTGGAGGTTCGAGTCCTCTCCTGGGCACCAATTTTCCCCCTCGTCATCCCGGCGAGAGCCGGGATCCCATCGAGCCTTTCCCCCCCGTCACTCCGGCCCTTCGACGCCGCCTGCGGCGTCGCTCAGGATGAACTTCGCCTCCGGTGAAGGCCGGGATCCCTGAACACGGATGTGCCGGAACCCGACGGTCCCTGTTCATGGATCCGCGAAGCTTCCGAAATTGGTGCCAGGCACCAATTTCCGAAAATGGTGCCAGGCACCAATTATCAAGTTGCGGATAACGCCGAAGATTTTCGAACAGAAAATGGTGCCAGGCACCAATTATGCACGGACGGATCGAGTCCGGGATGACGGAAACAGCCGAAAGCCCCGCGACGACGATTCTCCGCCTGGTCACATCCAGACGCCACCCTTCCGGCATCCTTGCTGATGAACCACCGGGAGCAGTCGCGTGAAACCTATCCCCCGCCGCCATGGCCCTCTTCGGATCTTCGACGAGGACAAGGACCGTCTCGTCATCCTCTTCCTCGCCAAGCACGCCTTGTCGGGAGGCGCGCCGGACCCGGCGGACGGCACCCATGCCGTCTATCATCACGAGCTCCTGACCACCCTGAGGACGGCGGGCTTCTTCGTCTCCGCCGCCAACGGCTACGACGACATCTGGCAGCGGCCGGACTCCGATTTCGTCGTGCCCCTGCTCAACCGCGGCGGCTTCCTCAACTCGGAGATGCTGGCGCCGCTGGTCCTCACCCGCCACGGCCTCCCCTTTCTCGGCGCCGCGCCGATGCTCCGCGGCCTTTCCGACGACAAGCATCTCATGAAGACCGCCGCCCGACTTCGCGGGGTGCCGGTGACCGACTGGGCGATCGTCCGGCGCGGCCAGGGGCCGGTCGAGGCGCCCGGCTTCCGCTGGGAGCGGCTGGTGGTGAAGCCCAATGCGAGCTCCGCCTCCTGGGGCGTGAAGATCCTCGACGACTGGGCGCAGGCCAGGGCCCATGCCGAGCATGTCCTGGCCTCGGGCCACGACGTCATCCTGGAG
>DASQZF010000027.1:0-8241 GCA_035638835.1 Allosphingosinicella sp.
CAATGTGGCGCCCTCGATCGGATCGGTCGGAAGCAGGTCGATCCCGACTACCGCCGCCTTGGGGATCCGCTTCCGGACGACCTGGGTCCAGCCGCCGGGCGCGACTCCGAGGTCGACGACCCGAAGGGCGCCCTTCAGGAAGTCGAAGCGGTCGTCGAGCTCGGTGAGCTTGTAGGCGGCGCGGGACCGGTAGCCGTCGGCCTTGGCGCGCTTCACATAGGGATCGTTCAGCTGCCGCTCGAGCCATTTGGTCGACCCGACCTTGCGGCCCTTCGCGGTTTTCACACGGATTACCACCTTCGAAATCCTCCCCATCGCAGATGGGGAGGGGGACCAGGCGAAGCCTGGTGGAGGGGTGAATGGCGCAGGCTTCTGCCAGCTACCCCTCCACCACCCTTCGGGTGGTCCCCCTCCCCCCGCTTCGCGCGGGGAGGATTAAAAGTAATCACAATTTATGCCCGTCCTTGGCCATCAGCGAACGCAATATGCCCTCGCGTATACCGCGATCGGCGACTCCCAGCGTCTGCGCCGGCCAGATGTCCATGATCGCCTCCAGGATCGCGCAGCCCGCGACGACCAGGTCGGCGCGCTCCGCCCCGATGCAGGGCAGCTCCGACCGCTCGGCGAAGCTCATCCGCGAGAGCATCCGGTTGACTTCGCGCATCTTGTCGACAGGCATCATCAGCCCGTCCACGGCACGCCGGTCGTAGCTCGGCAAGGCCAGGTGGACGCTGGCGAGAGTCGTCACCGTCCCGCTCGTTCCGAGAAGCCGGATATTGCCCTCTCGCGGGGGGAGAAGCTCGGCGAAGCGGCGGAAAGCGTGGCGGACCCGCTCCTTCATCCGGCCGTAGGCGGCGAGCCTTTCGTCGGCGTCGGCGAAGTCGCGCCCCTCGCTCTCGGTGAGCGAGACCACGCCCCAGGGCGCGCTCCACCAGCATTTGATCTTGGGGGTCCCCTCCCCGTCGGTGTCGATCAGGATAAGCTCCGTCGAGCCGCCGCCAATGTCGAAGATGAGCGCGGGCGCATCGCCGGGCTCGAGCAGCCGATGGCAGCCGAGCATGGCCAGCCGGGCTTCTTCTTCCGGCGCGATGATCTCTAGGCAGATCCCCGTTTCCTCGCGGACCCGCTCGACGAACTGGCGGCCGTTGACCGCCCGGCGGCAGGCCTCGGTGGCGACCGAGCGGGCCAGCGAGACGTGGCGCCGCTTCAGCTTCTCCGCGCAGACCGAAAGCGCGGCCACGGCCCGGTCCATCGCCGAGTCGGCGATCCGGCCGCTTGCCGCGAGCCCCTCGCCGAGCCGTACCACGCGCGAGAAGGCGTCGATGACGACGAACCCGTTGTCGGCCGGGCGGGCGATCAGGAGACGGCAATTGTTGGTGCCGAGGTCGAGCGCCCCGTAAGTATGGCGCGGGGAGCGGAAAGGCCGCTGGGCGAGCGGAAGACTCGCCAGTTCAGCCGGACCGGGTGCCGGCGGGAGCGGAGCCGAAGCAACCTGCTGCGCCATAGCGGAAACACTCTTTTTTCTCGTTCCGGAAAGCTCTGGCCTTCCGGTGACTTGCAACCTTCGTACCCCGCCCCGTCCCGGTCGGCAAGGGAGGGGGTGGAGCGCCGTAAATCGTCATTCCTGCGAAGGCGGGACCTTTGCATAACCCTAGCGAAGCGCTCGGAATCAAAATCCCTCCCCTGAAGGGGAGGGGCTAAGGCCCGGCGACTTATGCAAAGGTCCGGCCTTCGCCCGAATGACGGGTTACTGCCCGTTCCCGCCGGCCGGGATCTGGGGCGGTGGGACGGAATCGCCCGGCGCGTGGGGCTTGGCGCCCTGCTGGGGCGGCGCCTCGGTTGCGGCCTGAGCGTTGCCGGCCGCCTGGAGCGCGTCTTGGACATTGCCTCCGCCGTCGGCCGCGTTGCGCAATATGTCGGCCGCCTCGGGCGTGCTCTGCTCGGCCGCGCGCTCGAGAGCCGCGGCATTGTCGTCGGCGGCGCCGCTCTGCCCGCAGCCGATAAGCAGCAGCGGAGCGGCAAGCGCGAAAGTGACCCTCTTCATCGGCTTGGCTTCCTTGATGGGGCGGGCCGGGACAACGTGACGGAGCGCCAGGGGTTGCGGCGGCGCAACGGACCGCCGGATATTTTAACCATCGCGACTTTTTTTGCCGTTTCTCAACTTCTCGGCCGGATAAGCTGGGTTCGTGACCCGGCTCGACGATCTTGCGCTGACCAGAATGTTCTCGCCTCTGGCGGGCTGGGCCGAGCATCGCCTCGGCTTCGGCCAGTGGCGGGTCTCGCTGGAATGCCTGAACGGCCACCTGGCCTTCTATCTGGCCGGCCTAGCGCTCTCGCTCGGCGGCAAGGGGATGAACGACGGGATCTTCGCCGACCTGGTGGTGGCGCTGGCCTGGCTACTGCTGATGGAGGGCGCCCGCCGGGTCGCCTGCCGGCAGGCCGGCTCCTCGATCGGGACCCAGACGGCCCGGATGCGCGAATGGCTCTTCCGGGTGGTGCTCCTGGTCTCGCTTCCGATCAGCGTCGCCCGGATCGACGAGGTCTCGAACGCCTTCTACAGCGTCTCGCTCCTGCTCCTCGTCTGCCACCTCTATTTCAAGGCCTGCGACTCCCCGCCCCCGCCGAGCCGACGCCTGGCGTATAGCAGGAGTCATTAAGGGACGGCAGGTCGCCACCGCGCCGTTCGGGCTGAGCCTGTCGAAGCCCTTCACTTTTCAAAGCCCTGGCAAGAAGAAGAAAAGCCCTTCGACAGGCTCAGGGCGAACGGGGTGGAGCGGGCCTAGCCGCCATCCATATCTCCCAATTCCTTCGCGAACCTGTAGCTGGTCCGCTCGAAGCCCAGCCGGCGGTAGAAGCCGTGGGCGCCGGACAGGTCGACGTTGCTCGTGACCTCGATCAGCCCGCAGCCTTTGGCCCTCAACACCCCGTAAGCGGCCTCGACCAGGACGCGTCCCACGCCTCGGCGCCGTTCGCCGTCCGCGACCACCATCATCGTGATCCGCCCGACCGGCTTGGGCCTGTGGAGCATTGCAGTCACATGCCAGGCGAGCACTCCGACCACCCCTGCCTGATCGGCGACGAGTGGAATCTCCCGCCTCTTCCCGAGCGCCGCCAGCCGCTCGCTTATGTCGGCGGGGCCGGCTTCGAAGCCGAGCCCGGAGACCAAAGCGGCGATGGCCTCCGAGTCCCCCGGCCGGGCCGGACGGACGGAAAGCGGCGGCGGCTCAGGCTCGGGCTCCGGTTCCGTCTCAGGTTCGGGCTCGGGCTTCGGCTTGCGCTTGGCCCGAGGCTCAGGCTTGGCCGGTCGCTTCTTGCGCCGCGGGGGCGCCTTCGCCCCCGAGTCCCGAAGCGAGGTCTTCCAGTCGCTGAGCGCGCCGTCGTGGAGATAGGCTTCGATCTCCTGGGCGGTCGCGGTGAGGCCCGATTCGCCGAAGCCGAACAGCTTACCGCCGCCGGCATCGGTCAGCCCGTAGCGGCCGTAATCGCCCTTGCCGGGAGTCCTCAACCGCGATCGGACGAGCTTCAGGCCGCGATTGGCCGCGGCTTCCCGCAGCCTCTCATCGCGGCCTGGATCGCTCATCCTCCGGCCGGCGGGCTTCAGCTCTTCTTGGCGCCGGTCGTGGTCTTGTCGGCCGTCGCGGTCTTCTTCGCGGCGGCGCCGTCCTTCTTGGAAGCGCCCGAGCCCGAGCGGCCGCGGACCAGCGGGATCGCCGCCGCGGCGATCACGCCCGCCGCGAGCGCAGCGCCGGCGGCGATCGCGGTCTTCGGATTCTCGCGCGCATAGTCGCCCGCCTGCTCGCGAAGCTTGCCGGCGCGCTCGGCGATGGTCGGTCCGCCGCCCTGCTCCTGCTGCGATTCCTTCTCCGATCCCTCGGAAGCTTTGGCGTGGGGCATGGCGCTGCTGGGGATATTGGACATTTCTGGCTCCGTTCGTGATAGGGGTTGCGCAAGCGAAACGAGCGGTCCGCCGAGCCGGTTCCGGACGGCGCGCAGACGGCCGGCTTCGCTCGGTCCGACTCCGCCGGGATAACGGCCCGACGCAATTCGCGGTTGCAACCGCACTTCCCGCGCAACCTTGATCCAGGTTGCGCGCTGTGCCGCCCATGATGCCGACTTATTATTTCAATCTGCGCGGCGAGAATTTCGATCTGCCCGACCTCGCCGGAAAGAGCCTGAGCGACGATGCCGCGGCTCGGGAGGAAGCGGAGCGGCTCGCCGCCGAGCTGATCGAATTGGCCTTGGTCTCGGGTAAGCTGCCGCCCGATGCGGTGGTCGAGGTCGACGACGAACAGATGCGGCCGCTGCTCGCGCTGCCGCTCAACCCCGCGGAGGGCTGAAGGCCATGATCGCTTACCCCGTTCGACTCGTTCCGACGAAGGAGGGCGAGGTGCGGGTCGTCTTCCCCGACGTCCCCCAGGCCGTTGCGGAAGGCCGCGACGAGGACGATGCGCTCTACCGGGCCAAGTTCGTCCTGGAAATGTGCCTCGGCCACATGCTCGCCCATGGCGAGCTTCCCCCCAAGCCGTCGGACATATGCGGCGCCCCGACGGTGACGACGGACAAGTTCACCCGCGTGAGGGAAGATTCGGAGTCCTAGGCAGCGGCAGCAAGCCGGCCTTGATAAAGCCCGTCATTGCGAGCGCAGCGAAGCAATCCAGTGCGGCCTCGGAGGCAGACTGGATTGCTTCGTCGCTGCCGCGAAGCGGCAGTTTATCCTGAGCGCCGCCGCAGGCGGCGTCGAAGGGCTCCTCGCAATGACGGCCTTCACCGGACGCAGATCCAGGTGGCCTCCCGCTTCTCCAGCGGGCGCTCCTTGTCGCCTCCGATCGTCACGCGCGCCGGCCACCCTTGACCATATTCGGCGGCGTCGTTGCCCGAGGGCTCGGTCCGGCCGACGCTGACCGTCACTCCGGGGGCGGTGAGGAAGCCTCCGGTCGGGCCCACGGGGCCCGACCGCGTGAGCGCCACGGCCCGGCCGTCGATCCTGGCGACGGCTCCGGCGGCGTTTGCGACCAGCAGGAGTCGACCGTCGCGATGGAGCCGGCAGCCCGGATTGCGGCGAAGCTGAGGCCCGAGGTCCGCTTGCCTGAGATCGGACAGCCGGGGCGCGGGCTCGATCTCCTCGCTGGTGCGGTTGGCCAGCTTCTCGAGGCGGTTCTCAAGCTCCTCGACGCTGTTCGCGCGAGCGCGGTCGTCCTCCTCGGGCGCTCCACAGGCGGCGAGGAGGAGCGAGGCGAGGAGCAGCATGCGGGGCGACATGCGGGGCTAAACCCGATCGCCCGCGACTCGATCCGCCGCCGGCATCTTATCGCCCCACCCCGTCATTCCGGCGAAAGCTGGAATCCATGAACACCGCGGTGAAAAGCCTCTTGCCGCCGTGTTCATGGATCCCGGATCAAGTCCGGGATGACGACCTGCGGCGAGGCGGCGCCGGTTCGAAGCGCCAGGTCTCGCCGCCGCTCCCCTTCGCTTCGCACAAGGTGGCGGTCCCGCCCCGCTCCAGGGTCGCGATGAAGGCCGCGAGCGCCTCCCCCCGCGGCTTCGCCCCCGGCGAAACCTGCCCAAGGCAGCGGAGCACCAGCCGGCGGAGCAGCTCCGGCGGCAGTCCGCCCGGCCGCAAGGTCAGGGCGTCTCCGTCGGTTTCGGCGCGGGTCGCGAAGAGGGACTCGGCGGCCCAGTCGAGCGCAGCTTCCGCCTCCGTGAGCAAAGCGGCGCTTCGGGCGAGGGCGGCGGGATCGAGCCATTGCACCTCCGCCAGCCGGCGCCGGAGCCGCACCCGGTCGAACCGTACGTCCGAGTTGCTCGGGTCGAGGGCCGCCTCTACCCCGGCCGCCGCCACCACCGACCCGAGCTCGCTCCGCCGCCAGCCGAGCAGCGGCCGGCACAGGCGAAGCCGACCGCCGGTGCCCGGCACCGATCCTCGCGCCCTCACCCCGGCGAGCCCGCCGACGCCCGAGCCGCGATTGAGCCGCATCAGCAGCGTCTCCGCCTGGTCGTCGCAATGGTGCGCGCTGAGGAGGAGCCCGGAGCCCTCTCCGTCCATCCATTCCGCGAGCGCGGCATAGCGCGCCGCCCGGGCCGCGGCCTGGAGTCCTTCTCCCGAAGCTTCGACCAGGACTGCAAGGATCCGGTGCGGGACTCCGATCTCTGCGCACAGCCGGCCGACCGACCCCGCCTCCGCCTTGCTCTCGGCGCGAAGCCCGTGGTCCACCGTCGCCGCTCCCACCCGCCCGGGAAAGGCGGCGTGGGCGAGGAGCAGCAAAGCAAGGCTGTCGGGCCCGCCCGAAACGGCGAGCGCGATCCGCCCGGAATCGCCCCCCGCCACCGCCTCGAAATCGAGGCGGAAGCGCGAAACCAAGTCCGGAGACGGAGCAATAACCATTTGGCGACCTTAACCTCCGGATGCCACGGGATACAGAATGGGTTCAGCCGCCCTGCGCCAACGCCCGGCTAAACCCTGACGGGCGCTCGAAAACAAAAAAGGTAATATCGCGTGGTTCCCCGCAAAGCGTTCGTCCTCTTCCTCGTGGCCGGAACGGCGACATCCCCCCTCCTCGCCCAGGAAGCGCCTCCGTCCGGAACCGTCGTCCCGGCTCCCGCGCCCGCGCCGCCGGCGGCGGGGCCCGCAGAGACCGCAGAGCCCGGGCCTGCTGCCCAGGCCGCGGATCCCGAAGCCGCTGCCGAGGGGGACGAGGAGGACGACGACGGCGAGACGATCGTCGTCACCGGCCAGCGCCAGCGCGGCGCCGTGATCGGCGACATCCCGCCTCTGGTTCAGTTCGACCGCCGCGACATCCGGGCGCTCGGCGCCGGAAGCCTCAGCGAATTGCTCGAGGCGATCGCCCCGCAGACCCGCAGCGGCCGGGGCCGCGAGGACGGCCGCCCCGTCGTCCTTCTCAACGGCCGCCGCATCTCCGGCTTCTCGGAGATCCGCGACATCCCGCCCGAGGCGATCGTCCGGGTCGACGTTCTTCCCGAGGAGGTCGCGCTCAAATATGGCTACCGCGCCGACCAGCGGGTGGTGAACTTCGTCCTCAGGCGCCGCTTCGACGCCTATACCGCCGAGGTCCAGGGCGGGATCGCAACCGCCGGCGGGCGCGAATCCTACGGCGCCGAGCTCAACTATCTTCAGATCAACAATGCCGGCCGGATCAACCTGGGGGCCGAGTTCCGGCGCGCCGAGCCGCTCTTCGAGAGCGAGCGGGACATCGTCCAGGCCGAGCCGGTGGCCGGCATCGAGCTGGGCCGCTTCCGCACGCTCATGCCCCGGACCGATCAACTCGAGCTGAGCGGAACGATCAACCGCTCCGTCTCGGAAACCGTCTCCGCAACGCTGAACGGCACTTTCGACGTCAATTCGAGCACCGCCTTCCTCGGCCTGCCGCGGCCGAGCCTGACTCCGCCCGGCCTGAGACGCGAGAGCGACACGAGGGCCGCCCATCTCGGCCTTGCGGTCAGCGGCTCGATCCTGCCCTTCCAATGGACCCTGACGGCCAATCTCGACCGAAACTCGAACGAGAGCGAAACCCAGACCAATTTCGGGCTCGATCGCTCCCGCTCGGTGAGCCAGATCGGCAATGCCGAGCTGCTCCTGAACGGGCCCCTGTTCGACCTGCCCGCGGGCGAGGTCACGACTGCGGCCCGGATCGGCTTCGACGCTCGCGGCCTGACCAGCAGCTCGGACCGGAGCGGGATCTTCACGGCCCGCCAGCTCTCGCGGACCCGCGAGCACGCCCAGGTCAATCTCGACATCCCGATCGCCAGCCGCCGCCGGGCGGCCCTGACCGCGCTCGGCAACCTCTCGGCCAATCTCAACGCGGAGATCGAGCATCTTTCCGATTTCGGAACCTTGCGGACGCTCGGCGCCGGGCTCAACTGGTCGCCCATCTCGCAGATCAGCCTGATCGCTTCCGTCACCGACGAGGACGGAGCGCCCTCGATGCAGCAGCTCGGCGATCCGGTCCAGCAGACGCCGGGCGTGCGGGTCTTCGATTTCGTCCGGGGCGAGACCGTCGAGGTAACTCGGATCGACGGCGGCAACCCCGCGCTGATCGCCGACAACCGGCGGGTGTGGAATTTCGGAGCGAATGTCCGGCCGCTGTCCAAGCCGGACCTGTCGCTCAGCGCCAATTATACGTCGAGCCGGATCGTCAACGCCATTTCCGGCTTCCCGGCGGCGACCGCCGAGATCGAAGCGGCCTTCCCGGACCGCTTCCAGCGCGATTCGGACGGGCGCCTCCT
>DASQZF010000028.1:0-21433 GCA_035638835.1 Allosphingosinicella sp.
CATTTCAACTACGCGACTGCCGGAACTCGAACAGTCGACTCATATGAAGAGTTCAGCGGCGTCGACCATCCGCTGGGGGACATCGGCTCGGTAGCCACTGCACTGGGGCAAAACGCGCTGGCCACCACCAGCAAGGACCCGCCCGTATACGCTCATAATGTGGCTGACCTTGTCCGACGTAGAAAAGGATACTGTATAGTTGCCGTAGAGGGGCATACCTTTCGCACCCTGAATCCTATTGCGTTCACCGGGACCGACGCCTCCGGTAACTCAAACGACGGCAAGCATACGTTCGATTTTTTGGAAGTGCGCGAGGTGACCGTAGGATCGCGTACTCTCAGCATCGCGTCCTATTTCTGCAATATGAAGAGCAAGAGAGGCAACGGAAACCTGGGAAAGGGGGAGTGGGAAGACTTCCAGCTCGAGTTCTTTTTCCAGGCATCCGAGGCGGAGGCGGCCTTAGCCCCGTTCGAGGAAGGCGGCACCAACATGGGCCCGCCGCCCCCGCCGCCGGGCATTCTGATTGGCTCACCGGAATGATTGGGCCCTTTGCCTGAATGTCATTCGGAGCTGGGACTTGAAATGGGGATGCGAGGAGCGGGTATAAGGCTATGATGCCCCATACCCCCCTCGCCCTCATTATAGCCTATGCGCGGACCGGCGCTTCGGCCCTTGCCTGGGAGCATTTTACGGCGTCGGGATTCGATCAGGTGACAGACGACTCGGCCGTGCTTAGCGTCAAGGGCCGCCTCCTCAAGGATCAGGCGCTGAATAATGAAGGTCCTCACCGACGGCAACTCTATGCGGAGGCTTCCGAGGCCTATCGCAGTGCTGCCGCCGTCGGCGGCTCCACCTATCCGCTGATCAACGCTGGCACCCTTTCCCTACTGGCGGGGGACGAGGCCGCCTCTCAAGCTTTGGCCAGGCAGGTCCTGGAACGAGTCGATCGAGACCCGGAAGAAGCCGAAACCCCTTATTTCCGCCTTGCCACACGCGCAGAAGCCCTCCTGCTTCTCGACCGCCACGACGAAGCCCAAACCGCCTTCGGGGAGGCCGTCGCCCTCGCCCCGCAGGCCTGGGAGGACCACGCCTCCACCCTCCGCCAGTTCGCCCTCATCCTCGCGGCTCAAGGCCGAGACTCCTCCTGGCTCGACACCCACCGCCCTCCCCGCTCCCTCCATTTCGGCGGCCACATGTCGTTCGACCCCGAGGTCGTGCGCCGAGAACATCTCGACGAGAAGATCGCGGCGGTGCTGGAGGAGGAGAATGTCGGGTTCGGCTTCGGGGCGCTCGCCGCCGGGGCGGACATCATCATTGCCGAAGCCCTGCTCGCCCGCGGAGCGGAGGTGTATGCGGTGCTTCCGGGGGGCGCCGAGGCTTTCGCCGCGGTCTCTGTCGATCCGTTCGGCAAGGCGTGGCGGCGCCGCTTCGATGCGGTTCTGGCCATGGCCGAGACGGTTCGCCCGGTCCGGCCGCTAGGCGCCGCGCCCGATGCGGCGATGATCGGGCTCGCCGACGAAGTGGCGATGGGCGCGGCGCTGATGAACGGGCGGCGGCTGGAAAGCTCGGCTGTCCAGCTGCTGGTGCTCGATTCCGCGGCCGAGGCCGGCAATGGAACGTCGGGGAGGTCGCTCGACATCTGGGCTGCCGGGGGGTGGCGCCAGCGAGTGCTCACCGCACCGCGGGAAATTCGGCAGGAGCCATCCGCGCCGGCGGCCGACTCGGCCGGGCCGCTGGCCGTGCTCGCCATCGGCTTCGACTCCGGACCGCCCATTGCGCAGGCCCTCGAGGAGCTGCACGGCCAGGTCGCAGGGCTTCCAGAGCCGGCATTCCCGCCCTACCTCACGGAGGACCGGCTGATCCTCGCTTATTCCGGCCCCGGGGAAGCCGCCGAAGCCGCGGTTCGACTGATCGGCTCCTCTTCCGGCGCCCCGGCCCTCAGGATCGGAGGCCAATACGGCCCTGCCGCCGCGTTCCGCGACCCCTTCTCCGGTACCGTCCGCCTCGACCCCGCCGCAACCGCAGCCGCCGCCGGAGCCCGAGCCTCCGCCCCGCCCGGCACCGCCTGCGTCACCGACGATTTCGCCGCCGCCCTCGCCGCCGCCGGGCCCCGCCGCCCCGCCAGCGAATATATCGGCGAGCTCGACCCGCCCGACGGCGGGCCGCCGGTCGGGCTCTACGCGCTCAAATCATATGATCAGCTCTTCCAGCCGCTGGGGGGCAACGACGGTCAGTGAGCCGGGTTCGCGGCGGATGATCCCGCGCCGCTCGAGAGCGCTTACCGCCCGCGACGCGGTCTCGCGGGTCGTCGACACCCGGACGGCGAGCTCGGAAAGGACCGGCGCCGGTCGGATGACGAGGCCGGGAGAGGCCCGGGCCAGCCGGAGGATCTCCGCATTCACGCGCCCCACCGCGGAGACGGCGGCCCGCTCGTAGATGCGCGAGGTCGCCCGCCTGAGCTGGCGAAGCAGGAGCCGCGACAAAGCGAGGCCGATCGCCCCGTAGGCCTCGGCCAGGGCCACCAGGTCGCGGCTCTTGAGGATGAAGCTCCGGGCCGCCTCGACCGCGACGATCTCGGCCTCCTCCGGCGCCGGATCGAGCTCGCCGAGCGCACCGAACAGGTCGCCGGGGCGATATTCGCAGAGCAGGACCACCTGCCCCTCGACGCTGTAGAGCAGGCCGTGCGCCCGGCCCTGGGTCAGCAGATAGGCGGCCGACGCTTTCTCGCCTTCGCGAACGATGACCGAGTGCGGCGGATAGTCGCGAACCGAGCCCCGGACGAAAACATAGCCGGCGATCTCGTCGGAGCAGGCGAAGGTCTCGCGAATGAAATCGCGTAAATTCTGCTCCTTGAGGGAGCAATCTTTGTCCTCGGCGGCCACGGCACGGCAGAACAGCACGAGGCGGAAGCGCTTGGCAAGCGCCGGAGCCATGCTATCGACCGGCGGGTGATCCTCACCGGCCTACTCGGCGGCTCGTTCAACCCCGCCCATCGCGGCCACCGCCGGGTGAGCGCGGCGGCGATCCGCGCTCTCGGGCTCGACGAGATGTGGTGGCTGGTCTCGCCGGGAAACCCGCTCAAGCCCGCTTTGGGAATGGCGCCGCTGCCCGCCCGGCTGGCCTCGGCACGGCGACTCGCCCGGGGCCTTCCCATCCGGGCCACCGCGATCGAGGCCGAGCTCGGCACCCGCTATACGGTCGACACGCTCTCCGCTCTCCCGCCGCTCTATCCGGGCCGGCGCTTCATCTGGCTGATGGGAGAGGACAATCTCGCCCAGTTCCACCTCTGGCGGCACTGGCGCAAGATCGCCCGCACGGTTCCGATTGCGGTCGTTTCGCGACCGGGATATGATGGCGCCGCCCACGCGGCTCGCGCGATGGGCTGGCTGCGGCGCTTCGTCCAACCCGCGGACCAGGCTCGGCACTGGACGGAGTGGAGAACGCCGGCGCTCGTGTTCCTGAGATTGCCGCTCGATCCGACCTCCGCCACAGGCATTCGTGCCGCCGATCCCAACTGGCACCAATCGGAAGCTTATTCGTTCAACCCCCGGGCCCTGCGCGACGGCGTAACGCGGCGGCTCGTGACTTGAGGAGGCCCTTTGCCCGCTAACGCACCGGTTCCGCCCACGGGCGGAGGACATGAGAAGATCGAAGCCCTGCACAGCCTCGTGCTTAGATCGCTTGACGACGACCAGGCCCTGGACGTCGTCTCCATCCCTTTGGCGGGCAAGTCGGCGATCGCCGACCATATGGTGATCGCCTCCGGCCGCTCAACCCGTCAGGTCGCCTCGATGGCGCAGAAGCTCGGCCAGCGGATCAAGCAGGAGTTCGGCCGCAACATCCGGGTCGAGGGCTTGCCCGTCGCGGACTGGGTGCTGATCGACGCCGACGACGTCATCGTCCATATCTTTCGCCCCGAAGTTCGAAGCTTCTACAATCTGGAGCGGATGTGGGCGTTCGAAGGCGATGCCGGAGCGCCGCCGGCCCCTGCCAAGGCGGCGGGTTAGGGTCGGCCGAGATTGGCCCACTCCTGCGTGGGCTCGTCAGCAACCGTTCGGCCTGAGCTTGTCGAAGGCCCTTACTTCTATCGGAAGTTTCGAAAGAGAGGGCTTCGACAAGCTCAGCCCGAACGGTCTAAGTGCAGCCATGGCCGCACCCTATTCCCTCCTGGCCCAGTAAGATGCGCCTCCACATCGTCGCCCGCGGCAAGATCGGCCGGAGCCCGGAGTCGGAGCTGGTCGATCGCTATCTGAAGCGGGTCTCATGGCCCAGCCAAGTCACCGAATTGCCCGAGAGCGGCGGCCGGCTGCCACCGCCCGTTGAGAATTGCGTCACCATCCTCCTCGACGAGAAAGGCGATTCGCTCGGCTCGCTGGACCTCGCCAAACGCCTCGAGCGCTGGCGCGACGAGGGCCGCCGGGAGGCGCGCTTCCTGATCGGAGGAGCCGACGGCTTCTCGGACGAGGACCGCGCCGGCGCCGACCTGCTCCTGTCCTTCGGCCGGGCCACCTGGCCCCACCTCCTCGCCCGGGCGATGCTCGCCGAACAGCTCTGGCGAGCGACGTCCATCCTTGCCAACCATCCCTATCACAGGGAAGGATAAGGCGATGGGGCTCATCCGCGAAAAATCGGTGCCTGGCACCAATTACGGTCAAAGAAATTCGGTGCCTGGCACCAATTACGGTCAAAGAAAATCGGTGCCTGGCACCAATTACGGAAGGTGGAAAATTTGGTGCCTGGCACCAATTCCCCTCGTGCTTGCGATCGGCCTTTCCCTCGTCGCGGGCGAGCTCGCCATCGCCCAGGCGCCTCCGACCCTCGCCGAGGCTCAGCGGGAAGCGGCGATCGCCCGGCGCCGCTCCGACCAGCTCGAGCGCCAGGCGCAGCGCGCCACGGGCGAGGCGGCGCGGGCCAATGCCGCCGCGGCCGCCCTCGCCGCCCGGATCGAGGCCGCCGAAGCCGACATCACCGCGGCTTTGACCCGAATCGCCCTGATCGAGCGCCTCAGCGCCGCCCAGCGCGCCCGACTCGCCGCAAGCCAGGGCTCGCTCATCAGACTGACCGCCGCACTCCAGACCATGGCCCGGCGGCCGCCCGCTTTGGCCCTGATCCAGCCCGGCTCGCTGGACGAGGTCGTCCACGTCCGGGCCCTCCTCGCTTCCTCGCTCCCCGCGATCCGCGCCCGGACGGCCGGGGTGCGCTCGGAGATGGCTCGGGGCGAGGCGCTTCGCCGCCAGGCCCGCGAGGCGGTCGTCCAGCTCGGTTCCGGCCGGCGCGACCTTCAGCAGCGCCGGGTCGCCCTCGCCCGCTTCGAGCGGGAGCAGCGGCAGCGCTCGGCGAGCCTGATGCAGTCCGCCCTGCGGGAGTCCGACCGCGCTTTGGCCTTTGGAGAGGAGGCGCGCGAGATTGCCGACCTGGCCGGCACTCGGGCCTTCCAGGCGAGCCTGGGGCGCCGGCTCGCCGAGCTGCCGGGGCCGGCCCTCCGGCCCGGCGCCGTCCCGGCCCGCGCCCGGCCGCCTTATTACGTCCTCCCGGTCGAGGGCCGCCTGCTCACCGGGACGGGCGAGATCTCCGACGCGGGAGTCCATGCCCGGGGACTCACCTTCGCCACCGCCGCCGGCTCCGAGGCGGTGGCGCCCCGCGCCGGCCGCATCGCCTACGCCGCTTCCTATCGCGGCTATGGCAAGGTCGTGATCATCGACCATGGCGGCGGCTGGACGACGACCCTGACCAACCTGACCGACCTCGACGTGAAGCGCGGCGACCGGGTCCGGGCCCGCCAGTCGCTCGGCCGTACCGGCTCGGGCGAAATCGGGGTGGAGCTGCGCAAGGACGGAAGGCCGTTTCCGATCACGTTATTGCTTTGACCGTCGTTGCGAGGAGCGAAGCGACGAAGCAATCCAGTTGGGCCGGCTGCGTCACTGGATTGCTTCGCTGGGCTCGCAATGACGGCATGATTCGCGATCCTCGTTCACGCGGCGTTGCTTTTCGGCCGCCTAAAAAGGCGGTACACGCGTCTCGAACCGCCCGAACAGGATGCCTTCATGCCCAACAACCTCTTCCGCTCCCTCGCTTTGGTCAGCGCGGTGGCGATCATCCCGGCCGCGAGCGCCTCGCTCGCCGCGGTCGACGTCGAGACCTATCGCGAGCTCGATCAGTTCATGTCGGTCTTCGAGCGGGTCCGCTCCGAATATGTCGAGCAGGTCGACGACAAGACCCTGATCCGCGGCGCCATCGACGGAATGCTTTCGAGCCTCGACCCGCACAGCTCCTACATGGACGAGCGCGGCTACCAGGCGCTGATGACCAGCACCGACGGCAATTATGGCGGCCTCGGTCTCAACGTCACGATGGAGGACGGGGTCGTGAAGGTCGTCGCTCCGATCGAGGACAGCCCAGGATTCAAGGCGGGAATCAAGGCCGGCGACTATATCACCCACCTGAACGGCAAGCTGATCTACGGCGGCACCCTCGATGAGGCGGTCGATTCGATGCGCGGCCCCCCAGGCAGCTCGATCAAGGTCACCATCCTTCGCCTCGGCCGCGACAAGCCGTTCGACGTCACCCTGAATCGCGCCGCCATCGAGCTCAAGGCCGTCAAGTGGCAGGTGAAGGACAATGTCGGCGTGATCAACGTCAACACCTTCAGCCGGACCACCACCGACGAGACGCTGGCCGCCATCGCCGCGATCGAGAAGCAGCTCGGCCGCCCGCCGCTCGGCTACATCGTAGACCTCCGCTCCAACCCGGGCGGGCTGCTCGACCAGGCGGTCGGCCTGTCCGACGTGTTCCTCGAGCGCGGCGAGATCGTGTCGCAGCGCGGCCGCCGGAAGGCCGATATCGAGCGCTATTTCGCAAAGCCCGGCGACGCCGCCCGCGGCCTGCCGATCATCGTGCTCGTCGACGCCGGAAGCGCATCGGCGGCCGAGATCGTCGCCGCGGCCCTCCAGGACCATCATCGCGGACTCGTCATGGGCGAGCGCAGCTTCGGCAAGGGCTCCGTCCAGACCCTGGTCCCGCTCAGCCAGAAGACGGGCCTTCGCCTCACCACCGCCCGCTATTACACCCCCTCGGGCCGCTCGGTCCAGGAAGGCGGGATCAAGCCGGACATCGAGGTTCCCCAGCTCTCCGACCCCGATTACAAGTCGAGGCCGAAGTTCCGCGAGGCGGATCTCAGGCGCCACCTGATCAACGAGGTGACGGTCGACAACGACGTGATCGAGGACGACGGCAAGCCCGATCCGCGCTTCGCCGCGACCCCGGAGCAGCTCAAGGCCAAGGGAATCGAGGACTTCCAGCTCAACTACGCGCTCCAGACCATCTCCCGCCTCGGCCGCAACGCCGCGCTCGCTCCCGCCGTCGGCGGCGGGGCTCGGCCGACCGGAAAGCGGTGATGAAAAGCCCGGCGGTGTCCCCTCCCTGGAAGGGAGGGGCTAGGGGTGGGTAGGCGAGCGAAGCGAGACTTCCTGCTGACTCGGAGTTTCGGCCGCCTTCGGCGGACCCACCCCCAACCCCTCCCTTGCAGGGAGGGGAGGACGTCATGACCTCCCTCGACAAGGCCCGCGCCCTCGCCATCGGCGTCCCGGCCGCCCTCCTCGCCGGCGCCTACGGCTCCGAGATCTTCGGCGGACTTTTCCCGTGCGAGATGTGCTGGTGGCAGCGTTACGCCCATTTCGTCGGGCTCGGCCTGGCCCTGCTCTCCCTGCTGCTGCGCAACGCCCCAGACAGGGGCCGGAGCTTCGTCTGGCTCGCCGCGCTCGCCATCCTCGTCAGCGGCGGCATCGGCGCCTATCATGCCGGGGTCGAGGCTGAACTGTTCGAAGGCTTCACCTCCTGCGCCTCCAGCGGCACCGCCGGCCTCAGCAGCGAGGACATGCTGAAGGAGATCATGGCGAAGCCGATCGTGCGCTGCGACGAAATCCAATTCTCCTTCCTCGGAATCTCGATGGCGGGATGGAATGCGATCCTTTCCATCCTTGCCGCGTTGTCCATCCTATGGCTGAGTCTCAGACGACCGAAAGCGGACGCGTGAACGCCGTCGAAGCCCCTTCCCTGCCCCGCTGGCGTCCCGGCGACGAACGGCCCGACGTGGATTCGATGGTCCGGGTCGACCAGGCCGGCGAATATGGAGCGACCCGGATCTATGGCGGCCAGCTCGCCGTGCTCGGCTCACATCCCGCCAGCCGGCCGATCGCCAGGATGCAGTCGCAGGAGGCCGAGCACCTCAGGACCTTCGACGAGATGATGGTGGATCGTGGAATCCGCCCGACCCTTCTCCAGCCGGTCTGGAACGTCGCGGGGCACGCCTTGGGAGCCGCCACGGCGCTGATGAGCCCTAGTGCCGCAATGGCCTGCACGGCGGCCGTCGAGACGGAGATCGACCGCCATTATTCCGATCAGCTCCGGGCACTGGGCCATGAAGAGCCGGACCTCGCCGATACGATCCGCCGCTTCCGCGACGAGGAGCTCGAGCATCGCGACACCGCGATCGCCGCCGGCGCCGAGGACGCTTTCGGCTATCCCATATTGTCTTCCCTAATCCGCGCGGGCTGTCGTATCGCCATCGCGCTGTCGAAAAGGATCTGACCCGATGAAAGCCCTTCTTCTCGCCGCCGGCGCCCTGCTCGCGGCCGCTCCCGCCGCGGCCCAGGCGCCCGCGGCTCCCCGCGCGGCGGCGGAGCCCAAGATCAGCACGATGATCGTCTACGGCGACGATCCCTGCTCGCCCAGCACGAACGACACGATCGTGATCTGCGCCCGCAAGCCCGAAAAAGAGCGCTATCGGATCCCTGAGGCGCTCCGCGGCGACCCGAACGATCCGACCAACCAGGCCTGGGCGGCGCGCTCCCAGGCGCTCGAATATGCCGGCCGTTCCGGGATCGGCAGCTGCTCGACGACCGGCCCCGGCGGCGCCAGCGGCTGCTTCAACCAGATCGTCCGCGAGGCCCGCGCCGAGCGCTCGGGCGACCCGAGCGTCAACTGGAACGCGCTGGTCGAAGAGGCCCGCCGCGAGCGGCTGGGCAAGATCGACGCCCAGGCGGAAGCCGAGGAAGCCGACGCCAAGGCCGACGAGGCGGCGCGGCCGCGATAAACTGCCTCCCCCGCCCTAAATTCCCCTCCCTGGAAGGGAGGGGCCAGGGGTGGGTCCGCCGAAGGCGGCCGAAACTCCGAGTCAGTAAAGTCTCGCTCCGCTCGCCTACCCACCCCCAACCCCTCCCTTTCAGGGAGGGGAGCTAGCGCTCCCGCTCCACTTCCACCCACTCGTCCACCTGAGCCTCGAGCACATCGAGCGGGACCGACCCCTGCAACAGCACCGCGTCGTGGAAGCGCCGCAGGTCGAACTTCGCCCCCAGCGCCTTCTCCGCCTTCGCCCTCAGCGCCTTGATCCTGAGCTCGCCGATCTTGTAACCGAGCGCCTGGCCCGGCCAGCTGATGTAGCGGTTCACCTCGGCGTCGATATTGCCTTCGGTCAGCGCGGTATTATCGCGCATGAAAGCAACCGCTTTGGCCTTGTCCCAACCCTTCGAATGAATCCCGGTGTCGACCACCAGTCGCGAGGCCCGCCAGGCCTGGTAGGAAAGCTGGCCCATCTTCTTCTCGGGCGTGTCGTACAGGCCCATCTCCTCGCCCAGGCTCTCGGCATAGAGGCCCCAGCCCTCGGTGAAGGCCGTGAAGAAAGTGAAGTGGCGCCGGAAAGGCGGAAGCTCGACCTCCTGCTGGAGCGAGATCTGGTGATGGTGGCCGGGCACCGCTTCGTGAAGAGTCAGTGCCGGAAGCTCCCAGAGCGGCCTTTGGTCGAGCTTCGAGGTGTTGACGTAATAAGTCCCGGCAAGGCCGCTCGCCGGGGAGCCCTGGCCGTAATAAGCGGTGGTAGTCCCCTCTGCGATCTCGGCCGGGATCTCGCGAACGCCGTAGGGGAGCCTAGGCAGGGTCCCGAAATAGCCCGGCATCTTGCCGTCGATCGTCTTGGCCGTCGTCGCTGCGGCCTGCATGAGCTGGGCCGCGCTCGTCGCATAATATTTGGGATTGGTCCTGAGCTCGCGGATGAACGCCTCGCGGCCCGGGAATCCGGCGGACTTCGCCACCTTGTCCATCTCCGAGCGGATGCGCTCCGATTCCCGAAGCCCGATCTCGTGTATCTGGTCCGGCGTCAGTGCGGTGGTCGTTTCCTGCCGGACCCGGAAGGCGTAATATTCGCGCCCGCCCGGCTGAGCCGAGACGCTGTCCGCTTTCGCGCATTTGGGGAGGTAGGTCGTTCGGTAGAATGCGAGATGCTTGGCATAAGCCGGGTTGAGCACGTCCGAGACGAGCCGCCGGGCCCGGGCCTGCATCGCCGTCCAGTCGCTCTCGGTCAGGTCGCCCGGCCGGGGCCGCGTGAACGGCTCGTAGAAGCGCGACTTCGACGGATCCTCGGCGATGACGCCCGAAATGCCCTTCTCGTAATTGCCGAGCACCGAGCAGGGCAGAGTGAAGCCGCCCTTGACGGCCTGCCCGGTGATGTCGAGCGCAGCATCGTTCTGCTTAGGGTAGAGGGCCAGCCGGGTCAGATAGCTTTCATAATCCGCTTTGGTCCGGAACGGCAGATTGTCGGCAAGGCCGGCAAAGGCCTGGTGCCATCCCGCATAAGTGGTGAACAGCATCACCCGCTGGCGATAGCGTTCGGCCTCGATCCCCTCCTCCAGGCCGCGCTTCAATATCGCCCGATTGACCCGGTCCGCCGGCGAGAGCGAGTCGGTCGGGATCCGGTTCAGCCGCGCCAGGAAAAGGCCCGCTTCCCGCGCCCTTCGGTCGCGGGCGGCGAGGCTGAGGTCCTCGATCCGGTCGTCATGGTCGCGAACCCCGAGCGCGGTCGCGTAGGTCGGGCTCTCGCGAAGCAGCCAGGAATGATGATCGTCCAGCAGCCGCCTGAAATCGTCCGCCGGCGCCGCTGCGGCGGGCGCCGCCGCAAGCAAAGCCGCACCGGCCAGAAGCCAAATCCGCATGAACCTCTCCTCGCTCTCGCCGCTTCACCCTAGCGTTGCGGAAACGATCCCGTCCACCGCGTGTTGGCCCGTCATCCCGGCGAAGGCCGGGACCTCAGGGAGACCCGCCCAGGCTTCCTGTCTTGGGTCCCGGCTTTCGCCGGGATGACGAGACCCCATCGAAAGGCCTCACATGAGCGACAACGTCTACAAGGTGATCGAGATCGTCGGAAGCTCGGCGACCGGCATCGAGGATGCGATCCAGGGCGCGATCGCCCGAGCTTCCTCCACTCTCCACGACATCGGCTGGTTCGAGGTGGTGGAAACCCGCGGCCATGTCGAAGGCGGCAAGGTCGCCCACTACCAGGTCACCCTGAAGATCGGCTTCACTCTGAGGGATTAGAGTCGAAAGGGGCCGGAGAAGCAAAGGGTGGTGGAGGCGCTCCCCCGCGCAGGGGAGCACCTCCACCATAAGGTCGATCCGTTGGGGCGTGGTCGAATCGTTGGTCTAATATCTCAAAATCGGTTCCGCATTGCAAGAACATAATGAGAACTTGCTATTCGCTTGCGCCTCAAGCGGTTGGAACATATAGAAAACCCATGCCCCAGCTCGACCTCCAGCAGAAGCTCGCAATCCTTGCCGACGCGGCCAAATATGACGCCTCCTGCGCTTCCTCCGGCACCTCGAAGCGCGACAGCCGCGGCGGCAAGGGGATCGGCTCGACCGAGGGCATGGGAATCTGCCACGCTTATGCACCCGACGGGCGATGCATCTCGCTGCTCAAGATCCTCCTGACCAACAGCTGCATCTTCGACTGCCATTATTGCATCAACCGCAAGAGCTCCAATGTCCGCCGCGCCCGATTCACGGCGGAGGAGGTCGTCCGGCTCACCCTCGCTTTCTACCGCCGCAACTATATCGAGGGCCTGTTCCTCTCCTCCGGGATCATCCGCTCGCCGGACTATACCATGGAGCAGATCGTCGAGGTGGCCCGGAGCCTTCGAGAGGATCATGATTTCCGCGGCTACATCCATCTGAAGACGATCCCCGACGCCGATCCCGAGCTGGTCCGGCTTGCCGGAGTCCATGCCGACCGGGTCTCGATCAACGTCGAGCTGCCCACCGCCGCGGGCCTCGCCCGCCTCGCCCCCGATAAGGACGGAGGCCGGATCGAAGGGGCCATGAAGGACATGCGCGCGTCGATCGAGGACGGCGCCGACTCCAAGAAGCGCTACAAGTCGGCCCCGAGCTTCGCTCCGGCCGGGCAGTCGACCCAGATGATCGTCGGCGCCGATTCCGCCTCGGACACCGACATCGTCGCCAGGGCAAGCACGCTCTACGACCGCTTCCGGCTCCGCCGGGTCTATTATTCCGCTTTCTCGCCGATCCCCGACGCTTCGGCGGTGCTTCCGCTCCGCCGCCCGCCGCTGATGCGCGAGCACCGGCTCTACCAGTCCGACTGGCTGATGCGCTTTTACGGCTTCGCGCCCGCGGAGGTCGCGGCGGCCGCGGATCCGGCCGGCATGCTCCCGCTCGACATGGATCCCAAGCTCGCCTGGGCGCTCAAGTTCCGGGAGAGCTTCCCGGTCGACGTCAACCGAGCGCCTCGGGAAGCGCTGCTCCGGGTTCCGGGCTTGGGGGTCAAGGCGGTCGACAAGCTCCTGAAGAGCCGCCGCTGGCGCCGCCTCCGGCTCGAGGACGTCGCCCGGCTGACCGTTTCGGTCGCCAAGGTGCGCCCCTTTATCTGCGCGGAGGGCTGGAGCCCCACCCTGCTCACCGATCGCTCCGATTTGGGACTGTGGCTCAAGCCGAAAGAAAACCAGCTGGAATTGTTCGTTTGACCCAAGTCCGTTCGGGCTGAGCTTGTCCAAGCCCTTTTTTTCTATCAGGGACGAAGAAGGAATGGGCTTCGACAGGCTCAGCCCGAACGGAGTTCATGTACAATATCACCCTTTCCAGCGAAGACGATTTCGAAGGATGGCGTGATGCCGCCCGGGTGCTCGCCGGTGCCAAGGTCATGCCCGCCGAAGTGAGCTGGAATATAGGTGGCGGCGTCGGCGACCTGTTCGCCGCCCCCGCCCCTCTCCCCTCGGGCGGCGCGCCTTTCTCCGTCCCCAAGGCCTTCCTCACCCTGGCCGAATCCGCGATCTGCCATTCCGACCCCGAACGCTTCGCCCTGCTCTATTCGCTTCTTCTACGGCTGCGCGACCGCCCCGGCCTCATGTCCGACTCCGCCGATCCGCTCGTCCAGCGGCTCGAGCGGATGGCCAAGGCGGTGCGCCGCGACGTCCACAAGATGCGCGCCTTCCTCCGCTTCCGCGAGGTGGAGACTCCGGAAGGCGCCCGCTTCGTCGCCTGGTTCGAGCCCGAGCACCATATCGTCCGCCACAATGGCGGCTTCTTCGTCCGCCGCTTCGCCAACATGGCCTGGTCGATCCTGACCCCGGCTTCGTCGCTCCACTGGGACGGCGAGACCCTGACGGAAGGGCCCGGCGCTTCGCGCGCCGACGCCCCGGAAGGCGATCCGATCGAGTCGGTCTGGAAGACCTATTACGCCTCCATCTTCAACCCGGCCCGCCTCAAGAAAGGCGCGATGCTCAAGGAGATGCCGAAGAAATACTGGAAAAACATGCCCGAGACGGCGTTGGTGGGGGAGCTGATGGCCGGGGCCCAGGCGCGCGAGGCGAAGATGGTCGAAGCGGGACGAGGGCAGGTCGGCGGCAATCTGCTCGCCTCCTGGGAGGCGCTTCGCGAGGAGGCGATGGGCTGCACCCGCTGCCATCTCCACAAATGCGCGACCCGGACGGTCTTCGGCGAAGGCCCGCTCGACTCCAGGATCCTGTTCGTCGGCGAGCAGCCGGGCGATCAGGAGGATCTCGCCGGACGCCCGTTCGTCGGGCCCGCCGGCCAGCTGTTCGACCGGGCGCTAGGCGATGCGGGGGTGGACCGCAAGGCGGCCTACGTCACCAATGCGGTCAAGCATTTCAAGTTCGAGGCAAGGGGCAAGCGACGGATCCATTCCAAGCCCGATGCCGGCGAGATCGAGGCCTGCCGATGGTGGATCGAGCAGGAACGGCTCCTCATCCGCCCTCCCCTCACCGTCGCCCTGGGCGCGACCGCGGCCCGCTCGATCTTCGGCAAGGCCGTTACCATCACCGCGATGCGCGGCCGGGCCCACGATCTGCCGGAAGGCGGCGAGGCCTGGGTGACTGTCCACCCCAGCTTCCTGCTTCGGGTGCAGGACAACAAGGAAGCGGAATATGCCCGCTTCGTCGAGGATCTGCGAGTGATCGGCGAGAGGTCGAAGCTGCTCGCCTAAACTCCCCTCCCTGAAAGGGAGGGGTTGGGGGTGGGTAGGCGAGCGAAGCGAGACTTCTTTCTGACTCGGAGTTTCGGCCGCCTTCGGCGGACCCACCCCCGGCCCCCTCCCTTTCAGGGAGGGGAGGCCCTACAAACGAACCAGCATCTTGCCCATGTTCGCGCCTCGGAACAGGTCGAGGAAGGCCTCGGGCATCGCCTCGATCCCCTCCCTCACCGTCTCCCGGCCGGTCACCGTTCCGGTCGCCACCCAGCCGCCCATGTCGCGGTAGAATTCCCCCATTTCCGGCAGATAGTCGGTGTAGATGAAGCCTTTCAGCATGATCCGAGCCGCGATCACCCGCATGATATATTTGAAGCCGTGCGGCGGGGCGCCGTTATAGCCCTCGATCATTCCGCAGATGGCGAAGCGGGCGTTGGGCCGAGCTGCGGCGAAGGCGGCGTCGAGATGCTCGCCCCCGACATTGTCGAAATAGACGTCGATCCCTTTCGGGGCCGCCTTCAGCAGGGCGGGCACGATCGGCTCCGCCTTATAGTCGATCACCGCGTCCGCCCCGAGCGCCTTCACCCAGGCGCATTTCTCAGCCCCGCCGGCGGAGCCGATGACCGTCATGCCTCTGGCCTTGGCGATCTGAACCACCGCCGAGCCGACCCCGCCCGCCGCCGCCGAGACGAAGACGATGTCGCCCTCCTTCGCCTGGGCGGCCCTGAGCAGTCCGAAATAGGCCGTCCCGCCGGTCAGGCCGAGATTGCCCAGCCACTGATGATCCTCGACTCCGAGCGGCGGGACCTTGTTGAACTGCTCCGCCGGCCCGGCCGCCTCCCCCCGCCAGCCCAGCATGTGGAAGACGGTCTCGCCCACCGCGAAATTCGGCGACCGGCTCTCGACCACCCTGCCGACCGCTCCCCCCTGAAGCGGCTCGCCGACCTGGAAAGGCGGGACGTAGCTCTTCACGTCGTTCATTCGCCCGCGCATATAGGGATCGACCGAGAGCCACTTGTTCTCGACCCGGATCCAGCCGTCCTGGAGCTCGCCGAGCGGAGCTTCCTTGAGCTCGAAATTGTCCATGGTCGGCATGCCCTGGGGGCGCGACTTCAGATGCCAGGCGCGGGTGGTGTTGGTGCTCATCGCTCTCTCCGTCATTGCGAGCCCATCGACGCCGCCTGCGGCGGCGCTCAGGGTAAACTGCTGCTTCGCGGCAGCGAAGCAATCCAGTGCCGCGCCTCCGCCCGCTGGATTGCCGCGTCGCTTCGCTCCTCGCAATGACGAAAAAAGCCCGGCCCCCGTCGAGGGAGCCGGGCCTTCTTCAAAGACGGCGGCGATCAGTCGTCCTTCTTGCTTCCGTAGGTGCCCGAGAAGCTTCGATCGAGGGCGTGCGGGCCCTCGCTTCCCTGGTCCGGGCGCTCGAACAGGGCTCGGCCGTTATCCTCGTTGCGCCAGGAGTCCATCGCCGAGGCGGAGGTCCGGTTGAGGACGATCTTGTCCTCGACGCTGTCCACCCAGCCGCAGGGCACCGAGTGATGCATCCCGTCGGCATTGGGGTCCGACTTGGCGAGGATGATCCGGTCGCCGCGAACCTTGTCGACCTTGCCGACATGGCCACCGTCGGAGCCGACCACCTCCATATGCTCGGCCACCTTGCCCAGCATCTGGCGCTGGCCTGCGCGCTTCTGCCGCCAGCCGCCGAACTCGGTCTCGAACTTCGACTGATGCTCGCGCCGATATTCGTCATAGTCGCGGTCGAGATCGTCGATCTGGCGACGCCGCCATTCCGAATAATGCGGATCGTGGATGTCGCCGCCGGGTCCGCCCCGGGTCACTTCCTCATGGCCGCCATAGCCGGAGAACCTTTGGCCCATCGGGCCCGACGTTCCGACCCGGCCCGGGTCGTTCCGGTCGAAATGGCCCTGCTCGGGACGGCCGCCGAAGCCTCCCCCGCCATGGCCGATCCGGTCGTTGCCGCGACCTTCGCCGCCGCCCGAGCTCGAAAACCGGCCTTCGCGCTCGCTCTGCCGGTCGCGGTCCCAGCCTCCGGGCACGCCCGGGCGATCGCGATGCCAGCTTTCGCCGGGCTGGTTGCCCCAGCCGCCGCCGTTCCAGCCCGAGCCTCCGGAACGCGATTCGTCGTCCCGACCGCCTCTCATCCTCTGCTCCTGCTCCCAGCGGCGCTCGTCCATCTCGCGCCGGCGCTGGGCTTCGTCGTCGCCGAGCCACGAGCGGACCTGATCGCCCGCGCGGTCGAAAAAGCCGCGGTCGTCGTCGCGGCCGGGTCCGCCCCGTCCTTCGCCGCCCCGTCCTTCACCACCACGGCCTTCACCGCGCCACCCGCCGCCGCGCTCCGCGCGGTTGCGCTCGTCGCGGTCGCGCCATCGATTGTCATCACGATCGTCGCTGCCATATCCCATGATAGACTCCTTGCGTTCGGGGCCCGCGGGAATACCGGCACGGACCGTCCGCGCGCCGCGGGATGGAATGACAACCCGGAGGGGCCCACGGCTGTTCCATGTTAAGAGGCGACCCGAGAGGGGCTCCCGCCGAGCTGAATCGGCCCGCCTGCCGAGGGTCAATTGGCGCATTGCGAAAGCGTCCCGGCATCGCTATCTGAGCGCCTTCCCAGCCCCGCTCGCGAAGCGGGGGAACCTGGCCGCCGAAAGGCGCGGGGCTGTAGCTCAGATGGGAGAGCGCTGCAATCGCACTGCAGAGGTCAGGGGTTCGATTCCCCTCAGCTCCACCAGCCTTCGCCCCTGACGGGGCTTCGGCTGGCAAGCCAGCCGAGGAACTGCCTATTTCTCCCTCTCCCGCGGAAAGCGGGAGAGGCGTTTATGCCCCTACCTTCGGCGGCAGCGGAAATAACGTCGCGAACCTCGCGGCGACCGCCGGATCCCCCTCCAGCTTCAGCATCCCCGCCCCTTCCAGAAGCTCGATCGGCTGCCCACCGTAGACGAAAGCCGCCAGACCCGTCGGAGTGCCGCCGAACACAATGTCCGCCCCTCCCGTCTCCCCCCTGCCGCTTTCGAACCGCCCCTCCTCGACCCTGGCGACAAAAGTCTCCGCCCCGAGCCGAAACCCGATCCGTGCCCAAAAATCCCCCGCCCTCGCGCCATCGAACATCGTCCGGAACGACAGCATGATCGAGGTCGCACTGATCGGGAGGGTCGGGTCGTGCGCCGGCGAGCGCGCCGCCCATTTGCCGAGCGACTGGACGATCGGCTCCGCTTCGTAGCCCCAAAGCGTGAGCTCGTAGACCTGGGTCGAGGCAGGCGGCGGAAGCCGTCGCCGGACGAGCAGGCCGGACGCCTCCAGGCCCTCGAGCCGCTGGGTCAGCACGTTCGCGCTGATTCCCGGAAGATCGGAGCGCAGGTCGCCGAAGCGCTTGGGGCCCAGCATCAACTCCCGCATCACGAGCAAAGCCCAGCGCTCGCCGATCAGGTCGAGCGCGTGGGCGGTGCCGCAGGCGTCGTCATAGCGCCGTTTCGAAGCGGCCTGTCCCGAGTCGGTTAGTTTTTGTGACTTCATAGTTGCTTTTTATAACTCATGGGGGCATCAGCGTCAAACAGCGATTCGCCCAGGAGAGAAAAGATGCCCCGGATGATCTTCGTGAACCTGCCCGTCGCCGACCTCGACCGGTCGGTCGCCTTCTACAAGGCGATCGGAGCGGAGCAGAATTTGCAGTTCACCGACGAGACCGCGACGATGATGAGCTTCTCCGACGCCATCAACGTCATGCTCCTGACCCACGACAAGTTCCGGCAGTTCACCGCCAAGCGGATCGTGGACCCGAACGAGTCGGTCCAGGTGCTTCTCGCTCTGTCCTGCGACAGCCGCGACCAGGTCGACGAGATCACCGCGAACGCGCTCCGCGCCGGCGGAAGCGAGGTCCACGACAAGGAAGATCATGGCTGGATGTACAGCCGCGCCTTCGCGGACCCGGACGGGCATGGCTGGGGGCCCGTCTGGATGGACGTCGAGGCGGCGACCCGGGCGGTGGAGCAGCCCCAGCCCGCCGACGCCTGAGCGTTGCCCGGATGCGGCGGGCCGAATCGCCGCCGCGCTTAACTTGGATTATAATGGCGCCGTCGAACGGTGCCCGAAACAGGGAGCATTTTCATGTCTGACAGCCGCAACCCGCACGGAAGCTTCATCTGGTACGAGCTTCTGACCGCCGATCCGGATTCCGCCGCGGCCTTTTACGGCGACGTGGTCGGCTGGACCGCCGCGGGCGCCGGCCAGCCCGGTGTCGATTATCGGATCTTCTCCGCGGACGGCGCCCCGGTCGCGGGTCATATGAAGCTGCCCGACGGTGCGGCCGAGATGGGCATGCGCCCCGGCTGGCTCGGCTATATTGGGGTCGACGATGTCGACTCCGCGGTCGCGGGCATCGTCGGCGAGGGCGGCAAGGTCCATATGCCCGCGATGGACATGGGGGGCGTCGGCCGCATGGCGCTCGTCGCCGATCCGCAGGGCGTGCCCTTCTACGTGATGCGCGGCGAGAGCGACGAGGCGAGCACCTCCTTCTCCGCCACGGAAGCGGGCCGCTGCAGCTGGAACGAGCTTTCCACGCTCGACCAGGACGGCGCCCTCGCCTTCTACACGGGCCGGTTCGGCTGGGAGAAGGGCGAGGTGATGCCGATGGGCGAGATGGGCGGCTACCAGTTCATCAACCAGGGCGACGCGATGATCGGGGCGGTCATGACCGCTCCGCCCGGACGGCCCGCCGGCTGGAACTTCGCCTTCGGGGTCCGCGACATCGACGAGGCCGCGGGGAAGATCGGCGCCGGCGGCGGCACCGTCAATCACGGCCCGGTCGAGGTTCCGGGAGGACAATGGGCGGTCATGGCGAACGATCCCCAGGGCGCCGCCTTCATGGTCGTCGGCCCCCGCAACTGAGCTTTCGAACAAGGAGAATGACTATGAGCAATCCCGAGCTTGAGCTGGCGATCGACCGGTTCATCGACGCTCCGCCGGAGACGGTCTACCGGGTCTATACCGAACGCACCGGGGAATGGTGGGCGCCCAAGCCCTGGAAGACCCGGATCCTCGCGATGGAAATGCGTCCCGGCGGACGCTTCGATTTCGAGATGGAAGGTCCCGACGGCGAGCGCCATCCCGGCGAGGGCGTGATCCTGGAGGCGGTCCCGGGCCGGCGGATCGTCGCCACCAACGCCTTCGCCGCGGGCTGGGAGCCGCGCACGACGATGGACAGCGACTGCGACTTTCCGAGCGTCACCATAATCACCTTCGAGCCCGAAGGCTCCGGCACCCGCTACACCGCGAGGGTCCGGCACTGGACCGAGGCCGCGGTGAAGGCCCACGAGGCGATGGGCTTCGAGCAGGGCTGGTCGATGGTCGCGGCGCAGCTCGCCGAGCTGGCCGAGTCCGAGGCGCATTCCGCCGTCGCCGCCTGAACTCCAAAAATCCAAGAGGCCAAAAAATCCAAGAGGCCAAAAAATCCAAGAGGAGAGACGTCATGTCCTATGTCGAAGGCTTCATCGTCGCGGTTCCCGCCGGGAAACGGGACGAATATCGCCGCCACGCCGCCGGAGCGGCGCCGCTGTTCGAGGAGTTCGGAGCGACCCGGATGGTCGAAGCTTGGGAGGACGACGTCGCCGACGGCAAGGTCACCGACTTCCGCCGGGCCGTCCTGGCCAAGGAGGACGAGAAGGTCGTCTTCTCCTGGTTCGAATATCCCGACAAGGCGGCCCGCGACTCGGCCACCGAGAAGATGATGAGCGACCCGCGAATGGAGGAGATGGGCAAGTCCATGCCCTTCGACGGCCAGCGGATGATCTATGCCGGCTTCGCGCCCTTCGTCGACGAAGGCTCGGGCGCCGGCGCCTATGTCGACGGCTTCATCTTGCCGGTGCCGGAGGGCAATCGCGAGGCCTATCGCGACATGGCCCAGAAGGCTTCCGCCATCTTCCTCGAATATGGAGCGCTTCGGGTGGTGGAGGCGCTCGGCGACGACGTCCCCGAAGGCAAGGTCACCGATTATCGCCGCGCCGTGAAGCAGGCGGACGGCGAAGAGGTCGTCTATTCCTGGATCGAGTGGCCGGACAAAGCGACCCGGGTGGCCGCCTGGGAGAAGGTCATGGCCGACCCGCGGATGAAGCCCGATCACGATAAGATGCCCTTCGACGGCCAGCGCATGTTCTGGGGCGGGTTCGAGGTCCTGGTCGATTCGAAGGCCGGAATCGGAGCGCAAGCCGCCGAGCGCGAGATCGCCTGACGTCCAACCTCGTCATTGCGAGCGAAGCGAAGCAATCCAGAGCGGCGTCCGAGGCCCGCTGGATTGCTTCGTCGCTTCGCTCCTCGCAATGACGGATCGAAGTGGAACACACCCATGTCCGACAAGATCACCCCCGTTTTGTGGTTCGACCGCAATGCCGAGGAAGCGGCCAACCTCTACGTCTCGCTTCTCCCCGACAGCCGGATCGACAATATCGTCCGCTCGCCCGCCGACAATCCGAGCATGAAGGAAGGCGGGGTCCTCGTGGTCGAGTTCACCCTCGCCGGGCGGAAATATACCGGCCTCAACGGCGGCCCGGCCTTCAAGTTCACCGAGGCCGTGTCCTTCATGATCCATTGCGACGACCAGGCCGAGGTCGACCGGCTCTGGGACTCGCTGATCGCCGACGGCGGCCGGCCGAGCGAGTGCGGCTGGCTCAAGGACCGTTTCGGCCTCAGCTGGCAGATCACGCCGAAGGAAATGCTGGACATGCTGGCCTCCGACGACCGCGCCGCCGCCCGGCGGGCGATGGAGGCGATGATGACCATGTCGAAGCTCGACGTCGCCCAGCTCCGCCGGGCCTTCGAAGGCGAGAGGGCGGAGGCCTAATTCCTCCCCGAGCTTCGCTCGGGGAGGGGGACCATGCGAAGCATGGTGGAGGGGTCGCTGCCGCAGAACGCAGAGGATCGCGCGCGAACCCCCCACGCTAGCGTCAATTACCCCTCCACCACCCTTCGGGTGGTCCCCCTCCCCACGCTTCGCGTGGGGAGGATCATCCTTAAAGAATGAAGTCGCTGCTCGTGATCGGGTCCGGCGGGCTGATCACCAGCACCACCTCGAAGTCGGATACCCCGTCGCCGTTCGTGTCGCCCTGGACCAGCCAGATCGGCCCGCCCAGCGAGATGTTCTCGAAGCGAAGCTCGCCG
>DASQZF010000029.1:0-36844 GCA_035638835.1 Allosphingosinicella sp.
CGCCGCAGGCGGCGTCGAAGGGCTCCTCGCAATGACGCTTTCTAATCCGGAAACCGCTCCATCAGCCGCTCCAGGTCCGACCGCTCCGCCGCCTCCGGAGCCTCCCCCGTCATAGCCCCGAGCACCGCCCCGAGCTCCGCCGGCGTCGCCGCCCAGAATTCGCCCGGCCGCCACCCCAGCAAGGCTCCGGCCAGCCCGGCCAGCCGCCCGGCAGCTTCACTAAACCTCTCCAACCCGCTCATGCTGAGCCTGTCGAAGCACCCTGCAATATCTGCCCGAGCAGGGTCTTCAGCGCCGGAGTCACGCCCGCCAGCCCCCGTTCGACGATAGCGGCGCCCACCGCCTCGCGGCTCAGCCCCTCCGGCCGGCCATCGACGCAATGCCAGAACAGGCCGGCGATCTCCGAGACCCGGAGCCCGCCCGCCGCGGCCCGCTCGACCAGGCCGAAGAGCGGCCCCAGCTCCTCCTCGGCGGCGACCAGGGCCTCGAAGCTGGGCCGGAGCTTCAGCACCTCCCCGCTCACCGTCAACGCCGCCTCGCCCCGCTCCGGGTTCGCGCCGCCGCTCACAGCGGCACCACGGCGCCCGAGCTTTCCAGGCTCAGGGCGTAGTTGCGCTCGCCATTGTAATCGCCGGAATAATCGAGCCGGGTGATCAGGAAGCGCCCGCGCAGTCTCTCCCCGCTCTCGAAGCTCAGTTCGTAATCGTCGACCTGGCCCGCGAGCGCGTTCGTCTTGACCCGCACTTCCGCCGCCGATCCGGTGAAGATCCCGCTCGCCGCCACCGAGACCGATCGGACGCCCGCCCCCGAAAGCAGCTCCCGCCAGCCGCCCGAATCCTTGCTGGTGACGTTCACGGCTTCGCCGTTCACCGACATCTGCGTCGTCCGCATCCCCGCCACCGTCGCGAATACCGGAGGCTGCGCCCCGTTCCCGACCTTCAGCAAAAAGGCACTTCCCTTTTCCGCCGCCATCGATAATCTCCCTTCGTCTCAACTTGTTGCACTGGAATTCGGAATGTTTTCACAAGTGCTGCTGATCGCCCTCATGGCCTCCGCCCAGGGCAACCTCGCTTCCGCGCGCATCAGCTATTCGAAATGCCTCGTCGGATTCGCCCGAGCGCAGGTGAAGGCGGGCCTCGACGAAGCGGCGTTCACCGCCAAGCTCGCCACCGCCTGCAAGTCCGAGGAAGCCGCCTTCCGCGCCGCCTCCGTCTCAACCGACGTCTCGGCCAAGATCGCCAGGGCGACCGCCGAGAGCAATGCGACCGAAGAGATCGGCTACATCCACGAGAACGCGGTCGAGACCTTCAAGTCCAGCCTCCCGACTCCGAAATAGCGAGGTTCCTCCCCATCGCAGATGGGGAGGGGGACCATGCGAAGCATGGTGGAGGGGTAATGGCGCCGGCCTTCGAAATTTGCGCCCGAACCCCCGACCTCCGAGCCTTCTACCCCTCCACCACCCTCCGGGTGGTCCCCCTCCCCGCCGCTGCGCGGCAGGGAGGATTTGAGATTCACTCCACCAGCATCCGCGCCCGATAGTCGAGCGCCACGGCCCAGCCCATTGAGCCTCCGCGCCCTTCGGCCACGGTCCGGGCTCGAACCAGGGCGAGGGTGACGAGCCGCCAGCCCTCGACGTCCAGCCCCGCCTCGATCGCCGCCTCGACGACTTCGGCGAAGGCCTGGGCCCGCTCCGGCCGCTCGCCGGGACAGCGCAGGGTCACCGCAAGCCGGAGCTCGCGCCCGCGGCCGCTCTTATGCCCCCAGTCCGATTCCGGCCCGCACTCGACCGTCGCGTAAGGCATCGCCGCCTGCAGCGGGGGCCCGGGATAGACCGCGCCCAGCTCGAGCGATTCCAGGGCCTCGATCGCCGCCGCCCTGAGCGCCGGGCCGGCCCCGCTCACCGCCGCCTCCCGGAGAGCAGCCAGCGAAGCTCCGGATCGAGCGCGAAGCGCCGGTCGAGACCGCGCCCCGAAAGCACCACCGCCTCCTCCTCCTCGCTCACCCTCACGCCTTCGGGCGATTCCTCGCGCAGCTCCGCGGCGAGCGAGGCTCGGCGCCCCTGCGCCGCCTTGCGGGCGAGCGCCGCGCCATGAAGCATCAGCTTTTCGAACATTTGGACTTCCTCCCTCAGCGAAGCCGGATCCGGCGATACGGGCGCCACAGGGCCGCCACCGCCGCCGGCGGCTCGCTCCCCCGCCCGGCTTCCGCCGCCCGATGGGTGTAGAAATGCGCCGCCAGCCGAAGGATTCCCTGCCTGAGCGCCGCCGGCAGGTCCGCCCAGCCCGAGGCCAGCCCGGCCCGATAGCGGACCCGGATCCGCCGCAACTCGCCGGTGGCGGTCAGCCGGATCCAGCCGCCGCCGCGCGAGTCGATGTCGATCCCATAATCGGCGCTCGGCAGGGCCTGGGCCGCGCCTTCGGCCGAAAGCGACTCGGCCTGGGCGATCGACCGCACCGGCCCGTGGCCCAGCCGCCGCCACGCCCGGCTCGCCGGGATCGTCTCGAGAAAATCGCGCTCCAGCAGCGGCCGGCCGATAAAGGCCTCGCAAAGCTCCGCCGCCGCCTCGACCAGCCCCGCGATCAGCCCGTCCTCGTCGGCCCGCTCGACCCGCAAATACGCCTTCGCCGCCCCCGCCGCCTCCGGCGGCAGGACCAACGCCTCACCCTCGATCATTGGTTCTCTCCTAATGAGCTCCCCTCCCTGGAAGGGAGGGGTCGGGGGTGGGTAGGCGAGCGCAGCGAGACTGCTTGCCGACTCCGGGTTTCGGCCGCCTTCGGCGGACCCACCCCCGCCCCTCCCTTTGCAGGGAGGGGGTTAGGTCAGGCCGCGAACTTCAGAAGCTTGATCGCCTCCGAATTCGCCACCTGGCCGCCGACCCGCTTGGTCGCGTAGAAATGGACGAACGGCTTGTTGGTGTAGGGATCGCGGAGGATCTGGGTCTCCGTCCGCTCCGCGATCAGGTAGCCCGCCCGGAAATTGCCGAACGCGACCGACAGGCTGTCGGCGGCGACGTCGGGCATGTCCTCCGCCTCCACCACCGGATAGCCGAGCAGGGTGTCGGGCTGGCCCGAGACGAGCCCCGCCTGCCACAGGAACGCCCCGTCCACCGTCTTGAACTTGCGGATGGCCGAAGCCGTCGCCGAGTTCATCACGAACGCCGCACCCTGTCGGTAGGGCGGCCGGAGCGACTGGACGAGGTCGATGAGCTTGTCGGCCGGATCGGCCCCGAAGCCCCCCGCCGAGCCCGTCGCCAGATATTGAAGAGTCCCGAACGCCCGCACATGGTCCCCCTGGGCGGAGGTCGGGCTCGCCAGGAACCCCTTGGGCCGGTTCACCCCGTTGCCGGCGACGAACGCCGAACCCTCGGCCCGGGCGAACTCGGTCGCGATCTCGCTCGCCAGCCACGCCTCGACGTCGAACGCGGCGTCGTCGAGCATCGCCTGGCTCGCCGCCGGATTGGCGTAGAGCTCGCCGAACGGAGGCGCGACCTCGATGAAGGACGGGGTGCCCGTCTCCGGCCGCCCCGCCGTCTCGCTCACCCAGCCCGACGGGGTCCCGCCCGCCGTCACCAGCTTGCGATAGCCCGAGCTTCCAACCCTGACGACGTTGGCGATCGCCCGGATCGGCGAGATCGAGGTCAGGAGCCGCGCGATCTCGGAATCCAGCTCCTCGGGCACCGCATAGCCGCCCGCCGCCTCGGTCGTCCCGGCCATGGCCTTGAGCTCGACCCCGCTCTCGAGGCCCTTCCTGAGATAGGAATCGGCGAAGGCCGATCCGCCGCCTTTCGCCCCGCTCAGCGCCGGCCGAGCCGCCGCCACCGCAGCCAAGTCCATCCGGCTCTTGAGCTGAGCCATCTCCTCGCGAAGCTCCGCCACCTCCTCGTCATTCCGCTCCAGAGCCTCGAACGACTGCTCCAGCGGATCCGCTTTGACTTCCAGCATTTCATTCTCCCTCATGTTCGACGCGCGCACCGCGTCATTTCCCGCGAAAGCGGAAATCCCGTTTCTTCCTTGGCCCAGAGGCGGACTGCGTGATGCTTCAGCCGGTCAGCTTTCCCCGGCCGACATATTCCACCTCGACGCGAGCGAAGGCAGTCGAGCTGTAGGCGGAGCCTGAAAAGCTCACTGTGAGATTTTCGCCAATGGCGTCGAAACTCACGCCGGGCGGCGTGCCTTTCACGTAAGGCAGGAACGCCTCCCGCGGCGTGCCGAGAATCGCCACTGGCTGACTGCCGCCGGCATTGTACCCGGCGACTATATCCTCGCGGTAGACGCTGTCCTGACTCGCCAGCCCCGAAGCGGCGCCATGGGCATAAGTCTTGACCTTCAGGGTGAAAGCGCTCGAATCGAGACCTGCCAAATCGATCTTCACCGGAGCCGCCGTGATGTCGCCGCTCCTGAGATAGAATTCCCTGTCCGCCGCGGGCTTGAATATGAATCCCGATCGCTGTGGAAGGTGCTGTGGAGCAGCTCCTGTCAATGCTGGAGCAAGTGAGATCGTGCAGGGCGTGCTGGGCGAGACATAGGCTTTCACGTTCCCGTGCAGAGTGTTGCTCAGGCAGCCGTCGAGCCTTATGTTGCTCCAGATGTTGTCAGTACTGCCGGTTTCCTCCGCCCAGCTGCGCACGTTGCCGTTTATCCCGGTTTGCACGTAGCTCTTGAAACCCAGGACATGGGCATTGTGGGTGTTGGCGACTCCGCGGTCGATCTCGATCGTCAGGTCGATATTGTCGATCCGGCCGGGAGCAGTCTCGGCCAGCGGCTGCATCTCGATTTTCACGAAGCAGCCCGGCGTTGTGCCTGCGTCAGGCGAGAGCTTGAAGGTACCGCTGAACAGGAATTTGGCCCGAATGTTCTTGGTGTCGTATTTATACCGCTTGATCAGGCAGCAGCTCTCGCTAGTCGCGCCGCTCCCATCGCTGATGATGCGAATGTCCAGGTCGTGGCCGGAGACACCGTATGGGAAGTAGGCGCGGACTGGATTGAAAGCAGTGTAGCCGCCAGTGATGTCGTCGCCGTTCTCGCTGCAGCTCAAGCCGTAGAAGCAGTTGTCGAACCTGCAGCTCGGCTCGATGTAAATCCCGGACACGCGCGGCGAATTGTCCGCCATGCCCTGGCAGGTGATGGCTGCGACGGCCCCATCGATCCTGATGTTGCTAAAGCACAGGTTACTGCAAGCGCCCCCATCACCGTCGAAGACGAACACCTTGCCGCCCTTGAACTGAAGCGTGGGGTTATAGCCCGAGTCACGAAAGCACAGGTCCTTGAACGCGACGTTCTTCAGCCCATACATGTATGTGAGGTTCCAGGCATCCGAGACAGTCGTTTTCACGAGGATGGTGGCGCCGTTACCGCATAGGATCGCGTCTCTAAAATTAATGAGGGCAGGGAAGACGATGTTGCCATCGGCTTTCTCGCCCAGATCATAAGTCTTTCCTGCCTCGAGGTGCAGTTCACCGCTCTTAAGCCTCCAGGCCGCAAATGCAGCCTCCAGCGTCTGCTTGTCAGTGTAGTTCGCAAGCCGAAAGTCTTCAGCATAAAGTCCCGTTGCCATTGAGTTTCTCCACAAGAAAAGCCGCCGGAATGGCGGCTTGATCAGTCTCGTTTCAAATGGTTTTCCGGCTCTCACTCCACCGCGTGAACACGCGCCTTGGGCTGCATCGGAACCGTCACCAGGCTGACCTCGACCAGCTCGACATCCTCCAGCGCCCTCGGCCTCGCCCCGCTCGACTTCCTCACCCGGTAGCCGAAGCTCAGCCCGGCCACCCCGCCCTGCTTCAGCAAGGTCGCCGCCTCCCGCCCCGCCGCTCCGGCGGAGAGACGGGCGATCACCCGAAGCCCGCGTCCGTCCTCCCTCAGATATTCGATCCGCCCGACCGGCCGGGCCGGGTCGTGCTGCCAAAGCAGGGGCACCGAGCCCGCCCCCCGCTTCAGGGTCCGCTCGAACGCCCCGGCCCGGACCACGTCCCCGCCCCGGTCGGGCCGATCGAAGATCGCCGCATAGCCCGCGAACCTCATTTCAGGAGCTCCAGGAGCCCGAGCCTCACGCCCATCCCCAGCACCAGAAGCGCCAGCAGGATCCTCACCAGCCATCCCGCCACCGCCTGCCACGCGCTCTTCTTCGCGTCGCGCCAGGCCTGGAGGAGCTCGCGGAGCTCGTCCATGTCGCGCCTCGCCTTGCCGTCGCTCAAGCCCAGCGCCTCCAGCGCCCTTGCCGCTCCGAGCTCGCTCGCCTCCTCGACCAGGGCCCGCACCGTCACCAGCCCGGCCCCCTGCCCCTCCGCCTGGGCGACGAGCAGCGCCAGCATCCTGTCCCCCTGTTCGGTCATGTTCGTTCTCCCTCTTCTCCCCTCCCTGAAAGGGAGGGGCGGGGGTGGGTCCGGCCGCAGGCCGGCCGAAACTCGGAGGCCGAAAGCAGTCTCGCTTCGCTCGCCTACCCACCCCCAACCCCTCCCTTCCAGGGAGGGGGGCCACCTCCTCAAAACCCGAGCATCTCCCTCTTCTCCTCGCGGGAGAGGAAGTCCGCCGCCGTCACCTGCGCCCATTGCCGCTCGCGATCCTCGGCGAGCGCGGTCAGCTGGTCGACGTCGAGCTTGAGCTTCAGCCCCGGCCACCACGCCCCCAGCGCCGCCGCGATCGCCCCGAGCAGCTTGTCGGCGAGCGGCAACACCGTCAGCCTCCAAAGCGCCCGGTTCGCCTCCCGGTAATTGGCGTAGGTCGAATCCCCCGGAAGCCCCAGCAGCATCGGCGGCACCCCGAAGGCGAGCGCGATCTCGCGCGCCGCCGCGGCCTTCATCCCCGCGAAGTCCATGTCGGCGGGGGTGAGGCTCATCGCCTGCCATTTCAGCCCGCCCTCGAGCAGCAGCGGCCGCCCCGCATTGGCGCTCCCGGCGAAATGCAGCTCGAGCTCCTCGCGAAGCCGGTCATATTGTTCGGCCCCAAGCGCCCCCTCGCCCCCCTCGACGCTGAGCGCTCCCGAAGGCCGGGCCATGTTGTCGAGCAGGGCCTTGCTCCATCGCGTCGCCGCATTGTGGATCGCCACCGCCCCCGACGCGGCGCCGAGGCAGCCCAGCCCGTAATGGTCGTCCAGCGGATGCATCGCCTTGACATGGACGAGCGCCGGCCGCCCAAGCGCGTCTCGCGCCGGAAGCCGCGCCTTCACCTCGCCCGCCCGATAGACATAGGCTTCCGGCCAGCCCCCCGAATCCGCCTCCACGCTCACCCGCTCGGGCCGAAGCGCGAACAGCTCCGCGGGCGCCGCGTCGGCGTCGAGCAGGATCTGGACGAAGGCGTTGCCGTGGAGGAGCAATTGCGCCGCCGCCTGGTCCAGCAAGGCGGGCGTCACCAGCCCGAGCGCCTTCGCCGAGGCCGCCGCTCCCCCCTCCCCGTCGGTCGCATAGACCGGGGCCCAAGCGACGCTTTCCGCAACCAGCCGCACCGCCCGCTGCGCCACCGGGTTGCCCAGATAGGCCTCGCGCACCTGGGCCTCGTAATTGCGCGGCCAGTCCCCGGCCGCCGCCGCCCCCGACCAGGCGCGATGAAGCAAGGGCCGCGCCGCCGGCGCCGCCTTCCGTCCGAACCACGATTTCATGATGATACTCCCTCTAATTCCCCCCTCCCTGGAAGGGAGGGGTTGGGGGTGGGTAGGCGAGCGCAGCGAGACTGCCTTCGGACTCCGTGTTTCGGCCGCCTTCGGCGGACCCACCCCCTGCCCCTCCCTTCCAGGGAGGGGAGATTTACTCACAATCTCCGAATCCTCGGCTCCGCCCTTCTCCGCCCGAGCATCAGCTCGGTCATCGCCCAGACCATCGCGTCGGCCCGGTCCGGAGACCGCCCCGGCCCTTCATAGCCCCCGCCCGCGATAAGCCCGGCGAGCTCGTCCTCCAGCTCGGGAAAGGCGCCCGCGAACTTCGCCGCGCCGCGCTCGAACAGGGCCGCCACCGGCTCGGCCCGGGCCGCCTTGCCCACACTCGCGTGGACCATTCTCACTGGAAGGTCGACGTCGGCGGCCCGAAGCACGCTCTCGACCATCGCCCCGCCCTGGTTGCCCTCGGCGACCACCCGGTCCGCGCCCCATTTATGAGCGACGCCCGCCACCGCCCGGGCCCAGCCCTCCGGACTCCGCCCCGAAACGCTGGCATCGTCCACGACATAGGCCACGTCGCCCAGCAGCACGCACACCACGATCCCGCACGCATCCCCCTCCACGGAGGCAGGCGGATCCACCCCGATGACAACCCTTCTGGACCCCCCTCCCTGGAAGGGAGGGGTTGGGGGTGGGTAGGCGAGCGGAGCGAGACTTTCCGGCGGAGGAGTTTCGGCCGCCTTCGGCGGCCCCACCCCGAGCCCCTCCCTTCCAGGGAGGGGAAGCGCGCAGCGACACCGCTCGATCAGATCCCTCGGCCACAGGCTACCCTCGACATCCTCGATCAACTCCCCGTCCAGCTCCTGCCGGCCGAGCCTCGTCCCTCCATATTCCCGCTCGACATCGGCCAGGAACGCCCCGGCCAGATGGGCCGCATTGTCGCTCGTCCGCCCCCGCGTCTTCGCCGTCATGTCCTGCGCGTAGAGCTTCCTGACCAGCGCGACCGGCCGCGGGGTCGTCGTCGCCACCGCCCGGGGCATCGGCCCGCACCTCAGGCCGAGCATCAGATTGTCCCAGGCCGCCGGCCCGAACAGCCATTTGGCGATCTCGTCGCACCAGGCGAAATGATGCTGCGGCCCGCGCAGGCTGTCCGGCTCCGCCGCCGAATAGATCGTCGCCCGCGCCCCTCCCGGAAATCGAAGCCGTCCCAGCGACGGCTCCCAGGCCGGCCGCTCGTCGTCGGGGCACACCGCGAGGATCCCGCTCGAGCCTTCCACCATCACCGCCCGGGCCTCGGCCAGGGTCGCTCCGACCAGGGCGATCCGCACCCTCCCGTCGGCCGCCGCCATCCGCCGCACCCATTCGGCCCCCATCCGGGTCTTGCCGAAGCCGCGTCCGGCAAGGACCAGCCAGGTCCGCCACGGCGTCTCGGGCTCGCGCTGCTTCTCGAGCTCCCAGACCCTCCACACATAGCGGATATGGTCCTGCTCGGCGGGGCTCAGGGTCGCGAACACCCGGAGCCGCTTGTCCGGTTCGAGGCGGGCGATCCTTTCGGCGACCGACCGGAGCTCAGGGCTTGCCATCTCCCGCCTCCCGGTCCTTCGCGGCCTCCTCAGCCTCGATCTCCGCCAGGCGCGCCGCGAGCTCGTCGAAAATCGCGGCTCCGTCCCGCCGGTTCGAATCCGCCGCCCTCATCGGCTCGACCGACTTGCGGTGGAAGGCGAGCAGCCGGAGCGCCATCCCGTCGTTGAACACCCGGGTCGTCGCGGTCTTTCGCCCCCGGTAGAAGACCTCCTTCGGAGTCCCGAAGCGCGCGCGATGGAGCAGCTCCATGTCGAGCCGGTCATAGCCTTCGCGCAGCGCCTCCATCCAGGCGGCCCGGAAACCCGGATCCCGCTTCTTGAGGTCGTAGAACATTCCCGGCCGCCGCCCGGCTTCGCGCGCCGAAAGCGCAACGTTGCAGGTCTCGGCCAGGGTCGAGAGGAATATGCCGATCTCCCTGGCGGTAAGGGCCCTCTTGTGCCTGGCCCGGATCTGCGGCCTGGCCTTCGCCCCGCTCCCCCGCTTCAGCTCCATCCCCGAACGCGGCCCCGCCGCAAATCGCCCGCGCCCGTCGCGCGGCTGTCGACCCATCCCGCTCATTCCATCTCTCCCCGAAAATGAAACGGCCGCCATGCCTGCCCTGCTTCCTCCCCATCGCCAGATGGGGAGGGGGACCACACGAAGTGTGGTGGAGGGGTAGCTGCACCGGTGCTTGGAGGTTCTCGCTGGAACCTCCGTCGCCCGAGCCTTCTACCCCTCCACCGCCTACGGCGGTCCCCCTCCCCATGCTCCGCATGGGGAGGATCCTGTGCAAAAACATGACGGCCGCCCAAGCGCCCGCTTCGAAAACAGGCCCGGCCCCCGCCGGCGCCCCGCGCGGCGCAAAGAAAAAGCCGCCGCGGATGACCCGCGCCGGCTGCTCGATCGCCCCAGTCACAATTCTGGAGCGTGACTAAAGTGTACCCCGACAGCGTGACGCTGTCAATCAATTTGTACCGCTCCGGTCAAATCCTATTTTTCGAGGCCTCCAGCTGTATTAAAACTGCGGATTTTCGAGGCGGCTACTTCCCTACACAAATCCTATTTTTCGGGGCCTTTGGCGCGAAAACTTTATTTTTTGGGGCCGGATTCGGGCCGATCCGCCCATCGCCTACCAACCCTCGCGAATCATACAGGGCGCGAGGAATGGCCAACCCCTGCCGACACGCTTCGACTTTCAATTTTGAAGGGAAGGGCAATATGCAATTGACGCCGCGACGTGCCGGCCTAGGTTCGCGCCATGCACATTAGAGCCTTCATGCGGCTGCCAAAGTCGATCACGAAGGCAGGCGAGTGGAAATGTGGCGCTCTTAAACCTCAGCAGAAAATGACCAAGACCTCATTTTTGCTCGCTCCGAGACGGCCCTTTATTCTCGGCAATGATTGGCATTGGCGGATCGATGACCTTCAGTGCGGTCCCTATGCCGGTAGGCTGCTGATCGCTTATCATTTGGGCAAGGGGAATTATCTCGGGTGGCTTGCGGTCGAGCGCGTTCCCGGAGAATGGGCGGTTGTCGCCTGTTTGGAGTATCATGGCGACCACCCGGGCTGGCACGTCCACACGAAAAATGACGAGTTGAAGAACTTTGCGACAGGCTGCACCAGACAGCGGGTTTCAGGGATACGCATCCCGCGCAAAGGCAGCTACCATCGGGACCGGGGGTATGACATGGGGCCGCTAGCCGCTGTTAACACCGCTTACAGGGCATTCCGCGTAACCGGGACTACTCGGGCGCCAGGGGGACTTTTGTGAGAGAGCAGCTTTGCAAAGCTTTCTGTGACGAGATCACAGTTCGCGAGCTGCCCTCAGGGCTGGCCGTCAGCACTGCATTTGCATTCCCCGATGGGGATCGCATCGGCTTTTATGTGAGGCGCGGTGAGCGTGGCCTATATGAGCTCCAAGATAGTGGTCTCGTCTATCCAACGCTTGAGGCAAGCGGGCTTGATCTGAGGAACAAATCTCGCGCGGACGCCCTCGCCTCGCTCCAAGACGAATATGGTGTCGTCCTAAACTTGGACGAACGCGAGTTTCGCCTTGCGGAAGTCGAAGAGGAGGATCTTCCCGCGTCGGCAATGCGCTTCGTGTCTTTTCTCCTGCGTGTGGGTGATCTCTTGCTTTTGGCCGAAGATCGTGTCGCAAGCACTTTCCGACATGACGTCGAAAGGATGCTGCGCGAGCAAATTGGTGATGGCGCCATAATCCGTGAGCGTGCTCCAATTTCCCCTCGCTTGGCTGACTTCCCTCCCGATTTCCTGATCGAGGGGAGCAGCGAGAAGCCAGTCGCCCTCTTCCTGGGCACCAGTGATGCTCGCGTTCTCGAGGCGGTTATTGTGCAAATGCGCGCAGAGCATGAGGAGCATATCCCGGTTTCCATCCTCGCTCTCTTGGAGAGGGAAAGGGCCATCACGGCCGCCGTAAGGCAGCAGGCCACGAATCGGCTGGCTGGTGTGTTCCACTTCAGAGGCGACGAGGCGCAAGTTATCACCCGGGTCGCGAGAGAGGCTGGAGTCTCGCCTGTCGTCCACCACTGATGATGACGCTAACCTGAAGCCGAACGACAAGCCCCCCGGCTAAGGGGGGGTATAATTGCCGGGCAAGGTTCGAGGAGCAGCAAGCATCGCTCGGCCCTCGCGCGGGCCGTTTACAATGGGACCGCGTCGTCGAGCAGGCCCGCCGGCACTAGGACGGCCCTCCTTATTCCTTGTCCCTCGTGCCTGCTCTTCAAAAAAGCCGGCAACCGAACGAAAAATTGGTGCCAGGCTCCCAATTAAGGGAGGATGACGGACGGCACCAAAAAACCGGTGTCAGAGACCCGATCGAGCGCCCCCCCTCCTACGTAGCGCCTTTGCGCCTTCATGCCTTTTCTCGACCACCGCCTACGCCACCCTCTCCCAGCCCGCGGCGGACTTCCCGATCGAGTGGCGCCTCGTCGGAGCGATGGAGGGTCTGATCGGCTTCCTCCTGATCGGCTGGTCGACCGCCTTCTTCGTCACCGACATGAACCGGCTGCTGAGGGAATGATATTGCCCGTCATTCCGGCCCTTCGACGACCCCTGAAGAATCCCCTCCTCGGCTCCTAAGGCGCCACTTCGAACCGGACCGTCCGCTTTTCCGAATCGGCCTCGACCAGCCTGACCTCCAGCCGCTCCCCCGCTTCGACTCCCGCCGCCCCCTGCGCCGCCCCCTGCCCCGACAGCCGAGCGGTCACCGGCAGGCCGCACAGCTGGATCCGCGCCGCCCGGTCCTCGATTTCCGTGGCCACCGCCTGGAAGATCTCCCCCTCCCGGCCGCTGAGCAGCACCGCCTCTGCGAGATCGACGGCGGCGCGCTCGATCCTCGAGCCGAGGGCGCCGGCTTTGGCCATCACCGCCGGAAGCCTCTCGAAAGCCTCGGCCGCCGCAGTCGGCACCGGCCTGCCGTTGGCGATCGCCAGGGTCGCCTGGACGACGTAGCGATCGGCCAGCCGGCGCAGCGGCGCCGTCGCATGGGCGTAGGTGGCGGCGACGGCCGAATGCCAGGGCGTCCCCCCCTCCCGGAACGGCACGTAGGACGCGCCCTGCCCGGCGCGCTGGACGGCGAGCATGAAGGTCGCATGCCTCGGGTCGGCGGGATCGAGGCGCCGCTCGATCTCGGCGAGGGGCGCCTGCGCCGGCCAGTCGAGGCCGAGCGCTCCCGCCGTGTGACGAAGCCGGGCGACGGCCCGCTCGTCCGGCTCGGCCATGATCCGGAACAGGCCCGTTCCATGGGCCTGGAGGGTGTCGGCGATCGCCAGGTTGGTCGCCAGCGAGAGCGAGGCGTTGCGGATCTCGGACTCGAGCGAGGGCCGGAACAAGAGCTCGAAGCGGCCGCCTCCAAGCGCCGCGAGCTCCTGGGCCGGGGGGTTGACCCGGGCCGCCCCACGCCGCTGCTCGGCCCCCTGGATCCGAAGCGCGAGCTCGGCGAAGTCGGGCGGGAGATCGGAAGCCGCGACCTTGTCGTAGGCGAGCTTGGCCCGGCTCCGGACGATCGCCCGTTCGGCGCCGTCCAGCCGGACCGCTCCGTCTTCCGCGATCCTCACGGTGAAGATGATTGCCGGCCTGGGGCCGTCGGGAAGCAGGCTTGCGGCGCCCTCGCTCAGCACCGGCGGGTAGAGGCCCGCTCTGCCGTCCGGCAGATATTGGGTGGTGCCGCGCCGCCACGCCTCCTCGTCCACGGGGTCGCCGTCCTCGACGAACCAGGCGACGTCGGCGATCGCATAGCGAAGCAGCAGGTCCGGGCCGGAGCGCTCGATGGCGAAGGCCTGGTCGAGATCGGTCGAGGAGGCGGGGTCGAGCGTGACGAACGGCCAGTCGGTTCGATCCGAATGCCCGGTCGGGGGGCGTCTCGAGGCCTCCTCCGCCGCGGCCAGCACCGCCGGCGGGAAGGTGGCGGGGATCTGGAACTGGCTTCGGATCGAGGCGAGGCCCCGGCCAAGGGCGTCACTGGGGTCTTCGATCGCTCTCATCGGGGCCCTTCAACCACTTCCGCCATCCGGGCGAAAGCGGGAATCCGGCCCGCGCCCGGGATTGAAGCCGAGATTGCGGGAATGACAAGGTCCGGCTCGACCTCGAGCCGTGGCGCATCTTTCCGCACACTTGGCGCGTTGGAAGGGCAAGATGATGAAAAAGCTCGCTTTCGCGCTCGCCCCCTTGGCCGCCCTTACCGCCTGTGCGGAGGAGCCCGAGTCCCTGCCCACGCCCGACCCCGCTCTGATAGAGCGGATCGCCGTCGCCAACACGGTCCGGACCGAGGCCGTCGAAAAGGTCGAGAAGGCCGACAAGCTCGTCGCCGCCGTCGCCCATGTCGAGCCAGACCGGATGGCCGGCGCCGCCGAAAAGCTCCTCGCGCGCTAGGTTGGAGAGCGGGCGACGAAGCCTCGCCTCTCTCCCGGCATAATGATTCTCAGAAGGGCCGTTCGCCCACGACGTTGCCGGCGGTACGGTAGCGGCAGACCAGCACCTCCTCCTCCGCCCCGTCGGCGACGGCGCAGCCGACCCGGTCGCTCTCGCGCCACATGAGCTGCGTGTAGTGACCCACGTCGTCGAGATCGCCGGTCAGGCTGTTGTCGGGGAATCGGCCGGGCCGGAAATTCTTCTTCTCCTCGATCCAGCCGTCGACCATCTCTTCGGGCGCATAGGCGCCGAGAGTGCCCGCCCACAGATTCTCGCCCTGAGGATCCTCGCCGCCGCGATCGGGGGCATGCTCGAACTCGCCGCTCGCCGCGAGCGTCTCGCCCCAGCTCCGGGCCTCGGCCGCGAGCACCGGATCCCAGGCGAGGGTGGGGATTCCCGCCGCGCTTCGCTCGCGATTGTGAGCGGCGAGCAATCTTTCGTCGAGGCTGGTCAGCCTCCCGGTCCCGCCGATCAGGATCGGGGCCGCCAGGACCAAAGCCGCCGTCAATATCGATCGAGTCCCCGCCATGACAGCCAATCTGGACGATCGGCCTTGAGAACCCCTTGCCGCCTAAGGTTTACGGCTCGTCCACCATCCTGGCCGAAGGCCGAAGAGAATGGGTTCGCACAAAGGCACGAAGGCACAGAGAATCCGCGAAGCGGCTCCGTCATAACCTAATCCGGAAAAGCTGCAGGTCAGCGCCCCACAAAGCCCCTTGTGCCTTTGTGCCTTTGTGCGAACCGAAATCGGCCTTCGGCCGTGACACGGCATCTCCAGCGACTCGCCCGCCACCGCTCCGCGCAGTCCCCCGAACAAGAATGGGGGCCGGTGTCGCCACCGGCCCCCACTTGTCCCAGCTTTGACTGCCGTCGCTGGGTGGCGAGGCCATCTCTCGCTGGGCGGCTTGTGGATTGCGAGGCGGGCGCGAACGCCCGCTTCGCTTGTCCCCGGATCCCGGAGCGAGGCCCGAAGGCCCCGTTCGGCACCCGGTGGGGCTCGGCCAAGGGACTCAAGGCCCCTCGCCGATCCCCGTCGGGCAGCTCGGGCGCGACTTGCATCGCCGCCTCCGCCCCCCGTTCGGATCGAGCCCGGCTTGAAGCCGCGCCCTCTCCTCAGGCTCGCATCGAGGCCGAAGCCCCTCCGGTCGCCCTTTCGAAAGACGCTTGGCCGAAGCCGTCCCGCCCTTCGAGGAGCTCTCGAAGCCGAAGCCTCGAAATCCCCTTTTCGGATCGCGGCTCCGCCCGAAGGCCTCGCCACTTTCCCGGACCCGTCTCGAAGGCCGAAGCCCTCTCGCCTGCCCCGTCCGGGTCGCGGCTGGAGCCTGAGCCCTTCCCCGCTTCCCTGCCGGATCCGGCCGCGGGGCGATTCCCGCGGCCCTCGCCGGTTCGGCGGACCTTCCGGCTCCAAGGAGCCTTTGGCACCGCCATGGAAGGTTTCGCAAGAACCCCGCTCGCATCCGCTTGCGCCGATGCGGGCGCGGCCTCGCCCGCCTTCCCGCCTTCCGCGTCCGGTGCCAGCGTCCTTGGGGGAGCGACGGCACCTTCGGCCTGGGCTTTGCGACCTTCGATCGGGCGGTCCGTTTCCGGTCCGCCCCTTCTCCGGCCACCTCCGGAAGCTGTCAGCTTCGACCGATTCGGGAAAGGCGAATCCGCCTGTGGATAATGAGGATAACGGGGGTAAGTTCAGCCTCGATCAGGCTCGCCTCCGGAGCGCGCGCCGCCATTGCCGCGAGGCCTGGAATCGCTCGATTCCCAGGCGTCGAGGGTCCTTCGGGCCATGTCGATCGCCATCTTGCGGAGCGAATCGCCAAGCTTCATCGCGTCCTGCCCAGCCTCGCCGGCGGCGCCCGCCGCGGCCCCCGCCGCACGCTTGGTCGCGGGCGGATCGCGAAGTGCCGCCGCCGCCGCGAGCAGCGCCGCCGCGACGGTCTCGCTCACTGCCGGCTTGCCCGCGAGCTTCAGTGCGCTCTTGCCGGCCTGCCGCACCGCCTTGGGCACCTTGACCGAGCCGACCCGCTTGGGAATCTTGACCTTGTCGTTGCTTTTCCTGGCTTTCTTGTCGCCCTTGGCCATGTCTGGAACGCTCCTATTCGACGATGATCCGGCCGCTCATCCCGAGCAGCCGGTGGAGGAGATTGGCGCCGGTCGCCTTGTAGCGCCCGGCTTTCGGAACCAGGACGATTGTCCGGGTCGATAGCGCGGGCACCTCGATGCTGCCGCCTTTTACCAGGGCCGAATCACGCCGCCGAAGCTGCGAATCGCGGAAAAAGCCACCCGCCGAGAAGGTCAGCCCCTGGTTGGTGGTGTTGACGAATCGAAGTCGAACCGGCTGGCCCGCCTTCAGCCTGATCTCCCCCGGCTGGATGTCGTAGGCGGTCAGGAGCACGTCATATTCGGGGGCCATCCGCCAGTCCTGCGCCGCCGCGGGCGAGGCGATGAGGAGGGCGAGGGGGAGAAGCAAGCGTCGCATAAGCATGAAACCTAGCATGGGCGCCCCGCCTTGTCCTCCCTGCCGCGAAGCGGTGGGGAGGGGGGTGTAGTCGAGCGGCATGCCGGGGGCATGCGGGGAGACGGAACCCGCTGCGCAGCAGCCGTCGGGCAAAGTGTGGTGGAGCGGTAATCGGCGCCGAGGTCCGAGGTTCCACCCGGAACCTCTTGCGCCATAGCATCTACCCCTCCACCACCCTTCGGGTGGTCCCCCTCCCCATCTCGCGATGGGGAGGATCAAGACGGAGTCCTTAATGCGCCTGTTCCTGCTCGCCCTCGCCTTCCTCGCCGCCCCCGCCGCCGCGAAGCTCGCCCCGGCTGAGCAGAAGATCGTCCGAACCGTCGATTCCGAGGCCGGCCGCAACCTGGCCCTTCTCGAGCGGCTGGTGAACCAGAATAGCGGCTCGCTGAACTTCGCCGGGGTCGAGGCGGTCGGCCGGATGATTCGCGCCGAGTTGGAGCCGCTCGGCTTTGCCGTCCGCTGGATCCCGATGGCCGAGGCGGGCCGGGCCGGCCACATCGTCGCGGTCCGCAAAGGCGGCGGCCGGGGCAGGAAGATGCTCCTGATCGGCCATCTCGATACGGTGTTCGAGCCGGACAGCCCGTTCCAGCGCTTCAAGCGCAGGGACGAGACCACCGCCGAGGGCCCCGGTATCGGTGACGACAAGGGCGGGATGGTGGTCATGATCGCAGCGCTTCGGGCCATGAAGTCGGCGGGCACCCTCGAGGGCGCCGACATCGAGATCGTCCTCACCGGCGACGAGGAGGATAGCGGAAGCCCGATCGGGCTCGCGCGCCGCGACCTGATCGCCGCCGGTGGCCGCGCCGACGTCGCCCTCGACTTCGAGGGCCTGGCGCAGGAGGAAGGGGTCGACATGGGCTCGATCGCCCGCCGCGGCACGGCGTCCTGGCAGGTCACCGCCAAGGGCAGGACCGGCCATTCGAGCAGGATCTTCAGCCCGCAGATGGGCGATGGCGCAATCTACGAGCTCGCCCGGATCCTCGCCGCCTTCCGCTCCGAGCTTCCCGAGCCCGACCTTACCTTCAACGTCGGCCTCGTCGTCGGCGGAGCGACCGCCGAGCTCGACAAGGACCTCATCCGGGGGACCGCCACCGGAAAGACCAACATCGTCCCCCCGGTCGCAATCGCCCGCGGCGACCTTCGCGCCTTGTCGCTCGAGCAGCAGCAAAGGGTGATCGCCAAGATGAAGGCGATCGTCGCGCGCCACCTTCCCGGAAGCGACGCCGAGCTCGCCTTCGACGAGGGCGGCTATCCCCCGATGGCTCCGACCGAGGCCAGCCGGGCGCTGCTCGGCCGGCTCAACGCCGTTAACCGCGATCTCGGCCTCGCGCAGATGGGCGAGCTCGATCCCCTGAAGCGAGGCGCCGGCGACATCGGCTTCGTCGCTCACCTCATCCCCGGCCTGGTCGGCCTCGGCACCGGCGGCGGCGGCGCCCACGCTCCCGGCGAGACCGTCGATCTGCCCAGCATCGCCCGTCAGGCCAAGCGCGCCGCGATTTTGATGACGAGGCTGGCGAAAGCGTCGCGCTGACTTCCTCCCCTCCCTGGAAGGGAGGGGTCAGGGGTGGGTAGGCGAACGCAGCGAGACTTCCACGGACTCGGAGTTTCGGCCGCCTTCGGCGAACCCACCCCCGGCCCCTCCCTTCCAGGGAGGGGAGATCGGGCGCCAGCGGCTTCGCACAGCCCTTGGTAAGTCACCTCAGCCGATAATGGTCCGCCAGCCGGTCGAGCGCCATGGTCAGGACCAGCTTGCCCGCCCGGGCCGGCCAGCCTAGGGCGCTTTCCGCGTCGCGCATGCCTTCGCCGGCGCACAGGACCCGCCAGGCGATGTCGCGAAGGCCCGGGCCGAGCGATTTCACCGCCGAGTCGAACCGCCGGCGCGCCGCGAGCTGGACATGGGTCGCCCCCACGGGTCCGGCCGGGCCGCGCGGGTTACGGTCGGGCGGAGGCGAGTCCCAGGTCATGGTCACCCGGGGCGGAAGACCGGACTGCTCCCAGTCGCTTCGAAGCTGCTCCCCCGCGGCGAACTGGCGTTCGCTGACATGGCCGCGCGAACGAAGCCAGCCGAGCGGCGATTCGGCGAGGTTCACGGTCACCGAACGGGCTGCCGGGCGGCGCCCTCCCTTGCCCCGCTCCGCTCCGTCCTGTGGCAACGGCCGCTCGGCCAGCAGCCGGTTGCGTCTCGCCCGCTCAGTCTTCATATCCAAGTCTCCCGATTCCGAACATATCGGGAACACTTGCCATGTCGACAAGTATGTAGGAAAGTGAAAATGCGAATTCGCATTCGTTCGTGGGGAAATTTGTATGATTACTCGTATCCGCGACGTCCGCCGCGCCAAGAAGCTGACGCTCCAGGACGTAGCCGACCGCTGTAATCCTCCGACGACACCGCAGACGATCGGCCGGCTCGAGACCGGAACCCGAACCGTCTCGCTCGCCTGGCTGACTCGGATCGCGACCGCTTTAGGAGTCGAAGCGACCGACCTGGTGGAGTTCGCGGAGCGGGACGGCGACCTGGCGCTCGCAGCACTGCTCGGGGACGACGGCGCTCATGCGCCGCGCCGCGCCGGGGTCGTCCTCCCGCCTCGGCCCGAGCCCGAAATGGTCGCGGTCGCGGTCCAGTCGAGCGTCGGCGACTATCGAAGCGGGGACGAGATCTGGTGCCTTCGACTAGAGCGAAGGGACTTCGGCCGGGCCCTCAACCGCGACGTCCTTGTCCCCCGCCCCGCGGGCCGCTTCCTGTTCGGGCGGCTGATCGGAAGGGAGGAGGGCAAGCTCCACCTCCTGCCGCTCGGCGGCGGCCGCCGCCAGCTCGTCATCGCCGATCCGCCCTGGATCGGGATGGCGACGAAGCTGGTCCGGAGCCTGTAGGGGCTTCGAGACCCCGCCGACCCGTCATTGCGAGCGAAGCGAAGCAATCCAGCGGCTCGGGCGTTGGAGGCTGGATTGTTTCGTCGCTGCGCTCCTCGCAATGACGACCCCTTCAAGCGGAGGCCGCGATGCTCTTCTTCTCCAACCGCCTGGGCTGCGCCGGCTCCCTCCTCGTCACTGCGCTTGGAACGCTCGTCGTCCTCTGGCTGACGGGAATTCTCAGGATGTGACGACCGGCCCTTTTTCGCGCCTTCGGAGCTTCGGCGGGCAGCCTTCGCCGACACGCGCCGCCAGCTCGCCAGCCGAAGCTCCGAAGGAGCGAAGGCTGGTGGGCGCTGACGGGCTCGAACCGCCGACATCTTCCGTGTAAAGGAAGCGCTCTACCAACTGAGCTAAGCGCCCGCGCACGCGCCTCTGCCACCGCCGTCGCAGCCGCACAAGCCTGCCGCTCCAGCGCTCAGGCGATGAGGGGCCCGACCCGCTGGGCCGATTTCAGATAAGCCTCCATCCGGGCCGCGGTCTCGCTCGACAGCTCGATGAACACCCGCCGGCCGTCCTCCGGGTCGGCCACCCGGACGAACAGCCCCTGGTCGCACAGGCCCTTGATCCAGCGCAGCGCCGTCGTCGGCGGCACCGCCGCGGCGATGCACAGGCTGGAGACCGCGACCTGCTGCCTTTCCACCCGGGCGGCCATCAGGTCGAGAAGCATGTCCCAGGCGGGGTCCGCGAAAAGGTCGCTCTTGAAGAAATGGTCGCGAAGCCGCCGCACCCGGATGATCGAGCGGATGAAGCCTGCGTCCAGGGCCTCGTCCCCGTCGTTCGGAGGCCCTTCGACCGCGGCCATCGCCGCCGCGGCGGCCTCATGCTCGGACAAGGCGGCGAGCACGTTCGCGATCCGACCGACCTCCTCGCTCAGCTGCTGCAGCCGCGCCGTCGCCTGGGCCTTTTCGACCTCGGGACTCCTTGCCGTTGCTATCGTCGCCCGATCTGCCGCCACATCGGGGAGATTGCAGCCGTTCCGGAGGAATTGCAGGCCTACATTGCTCCATTTTGGATGAGTTCCGCCACCATTTTGCGCTTTTGATGCGGAAGCCGGATATCAATAGGCTTAGCGGGCAGCGCGGACCGCACCTCGAAAGGACGGCGGCGCGCCCGGAGCGGAGAATCTGGATTAGTCCTTCGCGGCTTCCAACTCTGTCGGAGGACTTACTCCATTTCGGACTAAGATTCGTGCAATATCCAGCGGGCCGCGGCGGCGGCATGTAGCGCGGTCGTGTCGTAGACCGGGATGACGTTGGCGCCGGGATCGACGAGAAGCACCAATTCGGTGCATCCCAGGATCACGGCCTGCTGCCGGGCCTTGCCCATCTCGGTAACGCAGGTCTTGAGCAGGCGCTGAGAGCTGCGGCTGACCTGGCCCTTGGCCAGTTCCTCGAAGATGATCCGATCGATATGGCCGACCATTTCGGGATCGGGCAGGGCGAGCGCGATCCCCCTCGCCTCGATCCGCTCGCGGAAAAAGCCTTCGCCCATGGTGAAGCGGGTGCCGATAAGGCCCGCTTTCTGCACCCCGTCGGCGGCGAGCCGGTCCGCGGTGACGTCGGCGATATGAAGCAATGGGATCCCCACCGCCGCATCGAGCGCCGGAGCGACCTTGTGGAGTGTGTTGCTGCACAGGATCAGCCCTTCGGCTCCCGCCGCCTCGAGCCTCGCCGCGGCGCCGGCGACGATCTCTCCCACCCGGTCCCATTCGCCCGCCAGCTCGAGCGCCGCGACCGGCGCGAGGTCGAGGCTCTCGATGACGAGCGGCGCCGAGCTCAGCCCGCCCTTCGCCTTCGCGACCGCCTTGTTGATCTGCTCGTAATACATGGCGGTCGAGAACCAGCTCGTGCCGCCGATCATTCCTAGTTTGCGCATGCCGCAGACCCATAGCCGCGACGGCCCGGGAAGGAAGGGCTTTCCGCCCCGCAATTTTACTTATGCGGCGAAGCGCAGGGCCTGCGTCGTTAGAGGGGCGTCCCCCTAGAGGATCGGACGCCAAGCCTGCATCGTTTCGTCATGCCGGACTTGATCCGGCATCCACCTGGCCTTCCTCGAGCGAGGCAAGAAGGTGAATCCCGGATCAAGTCCGGGATGACGATTCAAACTTAGCGCCCGACGCTTTGGCCTCGATGTGATATGCTATCGGTATTTCCGGCTCTCCTCCCACTCTAAGTAGGCCGACCAGAGGAGGCTGCCGATGGCGATGAAAGTCACAGCGCCTAGAATCCGGATCCCGACGTTGGCCGGCGAGCCTACCACCTCACCGGAGAACCAACTCCACCCGAGATTGACGACCAACACGAACGCAAGCAAGGGTGCGAAGATGACGGTGCCGCTCATAACCCGCCTCAGATAGCTCGGGCGGCCGGATGGCTCCCAGGTCCAGCCGTCATAGGCAAATCCGGCTTCGTCGGCGATCGTGCAGAGTTTCACGACCGTTCTCGCAGACCACTCCTCCGAAGGCCTGACAAGCTCCCACGCCTCCACGCCGGATACTCCGCCCCTGGCATCGACTTCGAAGCCATGCCTGGAGAGCTCCGGCACGAGGGCTGAAAGACGCGCCTCCTGTTCGGCGGGGTTCCAATAAGCATCAGGCGCGCTGAAGCGATGGCAGATGGGCTGGAGGAGAGGCTTGGTCGCGAGGTCGGCGCGAATGAACTCTAAGTCCTCCCGCGAGAAGTCCAGCTGTTCGGACACATCATTGTTCACGACCCTGTCTCGCACCAGCGACCCGCGTCAGCAATGGGCTATAAGAGTCGAGGGCCAGGTTCCGATGCGGAGGGCCCGCGGTTCAACCCAGGCTCTTCACGATCTCCTCGGTCATCTTCTTGGCGTCGCCCAGAAGCATCATCGTATTGTCACGGTAGAAGAGATCGTTGTCGACCCCGGCATAGCCCACCCCGCCCATCGAGCGCTTGATGAACAGCACCGTCTTGGCCTTCTCGACGTCGAGCACCGGCATCCCGTAGATGGGCGAGGTCTTGTCGGTCTTGGCGGCCGGGTTGGTGACGTCGTTGGCGCCGATCACGAAGGCGATGTCGGTCCGGGCGAACTCGGAGTTGATGTCCTCCAGCTCGAACACCTCGTCATAGGGGACGTTGGCCTCGGCGAGGAGGACGTTCATGTGACCCGGCATCCGTCCCGCCACCGGGTGGATGGCGTATTTGACGGTGACTCCTTCCTTCTTGAGCTGGTCGGCGAGCTCGCGAACCGCATGCTGGGCCTGGGCAACGGCCATTCCGTAGCCCGGAACGATGATGACCTGCTCGGCCTGGCTCATCAGGAACGAGGCGTCTTCCGCCGAGCCGCGCTTCCAGGGCCGGTCCGACGCCGCCGCGCCGCCCGCGACCGCTGCGTCTCCACCGAAGCCTCCGGCGATGACCGAGATGAAGCTCCGGTTCATCGCCCGGCACATGATGTAGGAAAGGATCGCGCCCGACGAGCCGACCAGCGCCCCGGTGATGATCATAGCGCTGTTCTGGAGCGTGAAGCCCATCGCCGCCGCGGCCCAGCCCGAATAGCTGTTCAGCATCGATACCACGACCGGCATGTCCGCTCCGCCGATCGGGATGATCAGCAGGAAGCCGACCAGGAAGGCGAGAGCGGTCAGGGTGACGAACACCCAGGCGCTCTGATCGGTGGTGAAATAGCCGACCAAGCCGACGATCGCCGCCAATATGCCGAGGTTGATGACGTGCCTCAGCGGAAGCAGGATCGGCTTGCCCGACATGTTGCCGTTGAGCTTCAGGAAGGCGATCACCGAGCCCGAGAAGGTCACCGCCCCGATCGCCGCTCCGAGGCTCATCTCGACCCGGCTGACCGGATGGATCAGGCCGTCGACGGCGATCCCGAACGCGTCCGGATTGAGATAGGCCGCGCCCGCCACCAGAACCGCGGCAAGCCCGACCAGCGAGTGGAAGGCCGCGACCAGCTGGGGCATCGCCGTCATCGCGATCCGTCGCGCCGTCACGATGCCGATGACGGCGCCGATCAGTATCGCTCCCCCGATCAGCATCAGATTGTCCCAGTGGATGGGCTCGTGCCACTGGAGCGGGAATTCCTCGTCCCTCGTCGGCATATAGTGGACCAGGGTCGTCACCAGGGCGATGCCCATCCCGATGATCCCGGCCCGGTTGCCCCGCCGGGCGCTCTCGGGATTGGACAGGCCTCGAAGGGCGAGGATGAAGCAGATGCCCGAGATCAGATAGGCGACCATCACCCAGGCCGGGGGCGCGACGGCCTCACCGTGCATAAGTCGTCACCCCGGCGAAGGCCGGGGCCTCATTGAGGAAAAGCGCGGTGAGAGTAGCCCGACCACCGTCATTGCGAGCGAAGCGAAGCAATCCAGCGGCACCGGCGCCCGGATCTGGATTGCTTCGTCGCTGCGCTCCTCGCAATGACGTCACCCCTTCTTCTCCTTCTTCCGGTACATGGCCAGCATCCGCGCCGTCACCGCGAAGCCGCCGAAGATGTTGATGCTTGCGAGCACCACCCCCGCCAGCCCGAGCCACTTCGCCCCCGGGACCCCGGCGGCCGCCGCCGCGATCAGTGCTCCGACGATGATCACCGAGGAAATGGCGTTGGTCACCGCCATCAGCGGCGTGTGAAGGGCCGGGGTCACCGACCAGACGACGTAATAGCCGACGAAGCACGCCAGCACGAAGATCGACAGGATCGAGACGAAATCCACCCGGCACTCCGTAGCTTTGGAAGCGCGCGCACCTTGGCGGCGCGCAATGCCCTTGTCGAGGCCCTATCGGGTCCCTCGGCTCGCCGGAAGCCCACCGCCAAGCGTTCACACGCTTGTCATGAAACTGGCGCACTCACTCGTACGTGACCGCCCATCCCTCCACCCATACCGTCAAGGCATTCGACGACGATCTCGAGCAGCTTCGGGCGACCGTGGCCGAGCTCGGCGGCTGGGCGGAAGCGGCGGTGGCGGCGGCGATCCGGGCCTTGTGCCGGTTCGACGGCGAGGCCGCCGCGGAAGCGCTCACCCTCGACCGGAAGATCGGAGCGCTCGGCGAGGAGGTCGAGCGGCGCGGCATCTGCCTGATCGCCCTCAGGGCGCCGATGGCGGACGATCTGCGCGAGGTGGTCGCCTCGCTCAAGATCTCCGACCTGGTCCAGCGGGCCGGCGGCCATGCCCGGAGCATCGCCAGGCGCCTGCCCGCGGTGGCCACCCAGCCCGTCGTGGTGATGCCCGCGCCGCTGACCCGGCTGGCCGAGACCGCGCTCGAGACCCTTCGGGCCGCACTCAACGCCTTCGCCGGCCGCGACACCGGCGCCGTGGCCGCGATCCGCGCCGCGAGCGAGGAAGCGGAGGCCGCCTACGAATCGCTCTACCGCAGCTCGATGGCCGCGATGATCGCCAACCCGCAGGGCAGCGCGTCCGCGGCGAACCTCCTCTTCGCGGCCCAGAGCCTTGCCAAGGTCGCCGGCCACGCTTCCGAGATCGCCCGGCTCGTCCATTTCGCAGCGACCGGCCAGCGCCCGCCGGGCGGCTGCAGCACCGAAAGCCAGAACAATGCCTTCAGCTAAGACCCGATTGCTGCTCGCCGAGGACGATCCGGCCATGGTCGAGCTTCTCCGCTTCACCTTCGAGAAGGAGGGGTTCGAGGTGGTCAGCACCCCGAGCGGCGAGGAGGCCCTTCTTCTCGCCTCCGAATCGTCCCCGGACGTCGTCATCCTCGACTGGATGCTCGAGGAGCTTTCCGGGATCGAGGTCTGCCGCCGGCTCCGGCGCTCGCCCGAATCCTCCAATCTGCCGATCATAATGCTCACCGCGCGCGGCGAGGAGGCCGATCGGGTGCGCGGGCTGGAGACCGGGGCCGACGACTATGTCACCAAGCCCTTCTCTCCCCCCGAGCTGATCGCCCGGATCCGAGCCGTGCTCCGCCGGGTCCGGCCGGCGCTCGCCGGAATGGTCCTCAGCGTCGGCGATCTCGAGCTCGACATGACCTCGCACAAGGTCCGGCGCGGCGGCACCGCCGTCGCCGTCGGTCCGACCGAGTTCAAGCTGCTTCGCCATTTCCTCGAGCATCCGGGCCACGTCTTCTCGCGCGAGCGGCTGCTCGACGCGGTCTGGGGACGGGACAGCGACATCGAGGCCCGGACGGTCGACGTCTACGTCCGCCGGCTCCGCCGGGCGATCAACATCTCGGGCAAGGACGACCTCATCCGGACCGTCCGTTCCGCCGGCTATGCGCTCGACGCCGAGGGCTGAGGTGGGTCGGGCCGTCCTCGGAGCGAAGGTCGCGGGCTTCGCCGCGGCGATCGCCGCTTCCTATGCCTGGCTGTCGGCTTCGCCGGAGCCGCGGGCCCCGGCTCCTGCGCCGGCGCCCGGGCAGCCCCTGGCCGCGCCCGTCGCTCTTCCGCAGGCCTCGACCCCGGCCGTTCCGATCGTCTCGGCCGACGGACTCGTCCTCTACGGGGTGAGCGGAGCGGGCGGGAGCGCCGCGGCGATCATCGGCTCCCGGATCGGCGGCCAGCGCGTCGTGGCGGTCGGAAGCGACTATCGCCCGGGCCTCAAGCTGGCCGAGGTCGGGGTCGATTATGCCGTCCTCCAGAGCAGCACCCAGGGTGTCCGGCTCGAGCTAAGCCGGTTCGCGGCCGCAGGCTCGGCAAAGGCGACGGCCGTCCTTCCAGCGGAGGAGGAGCAGAAGATCGAAGCGGCGGTCCTGCGCAGCATCCTGAGGCCGGTCATGGCGAACAGCCGAATCGGCGGCTACGCCTTGAAGCCCGGCGAGAGCCTTCCCCAGCTGGTCCGGGCAGGCCTCCAGCCCGGCGACGTCATCATGAGCGTCAACGGAAGCCAGCTCGACGAGGAGCGGATGAGCGAGCTCGCCTGGCAGATGGGCAATGCCCGGAAGACCGAGTTCGTTTTCATGAGGAACGGCAAGAAGATGCGCGCCGCCGTCTAGGGATGCGGGCCACCGGGCCACCCGTCATTGCGAGGAGCGAAGCGACGAAGCAATCCAGCGGACCTCGGAGGCCCCACTGGATTGCTTCGCTGCCGCGCAGCGGCAGTTTATCCTGAGCGCCGCCGCGGGCGGCGTCGAAGGGCTCGCAATGACGACTACTGAGCAATCACACCTTATGACAGTAATGCGTCATAGCTGTGAACGACTAGTCATAATAATCATCCACAAAATGGCGGCCTGTGCGACATTTTGTCACATGACTATCACAGAATCTCCCTAGGCCCTTCGTCGAACAGACTCGCACCAGAGGCGGGCTGCCTTCAGCCGATCCTAAAGGGGGTTTCCAGATGCATCGTCTCCGCTCGATCCTGCTTCTTTCCACCGTTATTTCGCTGGCGGCCTGCGGGCCCGGCGGAGTCGCCTCGCCCGGCGAGGGAACCATCGTGGTGCCCGTCCCCGGACCCGGCACGCCTCCGCCGCCGCCCCCGCCGCCCTCTGCCGGCAACGGCACTCCGGCCGCAGGCTGCCCGCAGGGCACCGTCGACCGCGGAGTCATCGCCACCGCCTTCCGCAATTGCGAGATTTCGGGCCGGATCAGCGACGATTACACCCTCCAGAAGCTGCCCGGAGTGATCTATTCGCTGGCCGGTCCGGTCAACGTCGGCACCGACGTCGGCGGCGACGGCTCGCTTGCCGGCGGAGACGCGGTCACCTTGACCATCCAGGCGGGAGTCACCGTCTTCGGTTCGTCCGGAAACGACTATCTGGTGATCAACCGCGGCTCGCGAATCAACGCCAACGGCAATGCGACCCAGCCGATCATCTTCACCGCGCGCGCCAACGTCGAGGGCACCGCGACCGATTCGACCCAGGGCCTGTGGGGCGGAGTGATCCTTCTCGGCCGCGCTCCGATCAGCGACTGCAACACCGCGGTCGCCGGCGGCTCGGCCAATTGCCAGCAGGTGATCGAGGGCACGACCGGCTCCTTCTACGGCGGCAACGTCGCGACGGACAATTCCGGAACGATGCGCTACGTCCAGATCCGCTTTTCCGGCTTCCAGATTGCACCCGGCAACGAGCTTCAAGGCCTCACCATGGGCGGAGTCGGAAGCAACACGACGATCGACCATATCCAGGTTCACAACAGCTCCGACGACGGCATCGAGATCTTCGGCGGCCGGGTGAACGCGAAGCATCTCGTGGTGACCGGCTCGGACGACGACTCGCTCGACACGGACCTCGGCTATCGCGGAACGATCCAGTTCGTGATCGGAGTCCAGCGCGACGCCCAGAACGGCGACTCGATGATCGAGGCCGATTCGAACGGCAACGAGGACGCTCTTCCCCGCCAGTATACGCGGGTCTCCAACGCGACCTTCGTCCAGCGCAGCACCGTCCAGGGCGGAAACGCGATCCTGCTTCGCGGCGGCACCGATTACGCGCTTCTCAACAGCGTGGTCACCGGTCCTACCGCCTGCCTGGACATCGACGCGACCGTCGGCACCACCATCCGCGCCACGGACGCCGCGCTCCAGGACGTCGGACCGCCGGTGTTCCGTTCGGTCGTCCTGGCCTGCCCGACTCCGTTCCGCGACGACGGCAACGTCACGGTCGCCGAGATCCAGGCGATCTTCGGCTCGGGCTCGAACGGCAACAACTCCGCCTTCACCTCGAGCCTGGCGAGCGTCTTCATCAACGGCGCCAACGAAAACGGGGTCGCTGCGACCGATCCGACTCCGTTCAACAACGATCAGTTCCAGGCGGCCAACGCCACCGCGCCCAACCGCTTCGAGACGGTCGCCTATATCGGCGCCGTCCGGAACGCCTCGGACAGCTGGTTCGCCGGCTGGACCTGCAACGCCGGCTACGTGAGCTTCGGCGCCTCCAGCGGCAATTGCACGGCCGTCCCCACGAGCTGAGAACGCCGCTGCCTTGGGGCGGCGGCGACAAGCCGCCGCCCCCTTTTATCGAATGCTACCCAGGGGAATTACGACGATGCTGAAACCCATCCGCCTTGGGAGCCTGCTCCTCATCTCGACGGCGCTCACTGCGACGGCCGCCTTCGCCCAGGACGCGCCGCCGGTCACCGGCGCTCCGGAGGCAGGCGCCGCCGAACCCGAAGCCTCTCCGGAATCCCCTGCGGAAGCGTCGGAGGAGGAAATCGAAGTCTCCGCGCCCGGAGCCCAGCCGGAAGAGTCCGCCGACATCGTCGTCACCGGCCGCAACATTCCGAACGTCCTGCGCAACTCGACGGAAGTCGTCTCGGTCCTTTCGAGCGAGGACATCGCCCGGACCGGCGAAGGCGACATCGCCGGAGCGCTCCAGAGGGTCACCGGCCTTTCCGTGGTCGGCAACGGCTTCGTCTTCGTTCGAGGGCTCGGCGACCGTTATTCGCTCGCTCTGCTCAACGGCTCGCCGCTTCCGAGCCCCGAGCCCCTGCGCCGGGTCGTGCCGCTCGACATCTTCCCGACCGGCCTCATCGCGAGCTCGGTCGTCCAGAAGAGCTATTCCGTCAATTATCCCGGCGAGTTCGGCGGCGGAGTGATCAACCTCACCACCACCTCGATCCCCGACGAGACCTTCCTCACCGTCGGCGGCTCGGCCGAGCTCGACGGCGAGACCACCGGCCATTTCGGCTATTCCTATTACGGAAGCGACCTCGATCCGACCGGCTTCGACGACGGCGCCCGCGACATGCCGGCCGGCCTTCGAGCCGCGGTCGCCGGCGGCGCCTTCAACGGCGAGACCAGCGCCGCCCAGCGCCGCGACTTCGCGGCGGCCCTGGTCAACGCCCCGACCACGCTCCTTCAGCGCGTGAACAACATTGCCCCCAATCTCGGCGGCAACATCAGCGCCGGCACTGCCTTCGATGTGGGCGGAGCACGGATCGGGCTCCTCGGAGCGGTCGGCTACAGCAACAGCTGGCGGACCCGCGACTCGATCCAGCAGATCTCGCTCGACCCGGAGCTCGCCGGAACGCCCCAGTCGAGCTTCCGGCGGGTCACGACCGACAACCGGATCCTGGTCAATGCGATGATCGGCCTCGGCGCCGAGATCGGCAAGCACAAGCTGCGCTGGACCAACCTCTTCATCCGAGACACGTTGAAGCAGGGCCGCCTCGCCGCCGGCTTCAACCGGAGCGTCCAGGATCAGGATCCGAACCTTCCGCCCTCGATCATCGAGCAGAACACCTACTGGTTCGAGCGGCAGCTGCTCGACACTCAGTTCGTCGGCGAGTTCAAGTTCGACGATCTCAGCATCGACCTGCGCGGCACCTACGCCAATTCGCAGCGCGAATCCCCTTATGAGCGGGACATCAGCTACACTTATCTGGGCGACGGCAATCGGGCGACGAAGAGCCTCAGCGACGTCGACGATTATGTGAACAACCTGACGTCCGGCGGCCAGTCCGCGACCATCGCGTTCAACGACCTCAGCGAGGATGTCTATGCGGGCGGGATCGACTTCGCCTACCGGCTTCGCGGCGCGATGCCGACGACGCTTTCGGCGGGCTATGCCTATACGAAGAGCCAGCGCGATTCCTCGCGCTTCCAGTTCCAGTATTTCCGCCCCGAAGGCGCCCTCCCGATCGCAGTGGCGCAGGAGCGGCCGGACTTTCTGCTCTCCGACTTCAACATCTACAATTACAACATCCAGCTTCGCGACATCTCGGGCGCGGAGGGCGCCGCCGCCTATGAAGCGGGGCTTCGGATCCATGCCGGCTACGCCCAGGCGGAGATCGAGCTTCCCGGCCCGGCGCTCAGGGCTCAGTTCGGAGTCCGCTACGAGGACGCCGTCGAGACGGTCCTGACCAGCGCCGCCGTCGACGGTTCGACCCGGCTGGCAAACGATTACTGGCTCCCGGCGGCGACGATCACTTGGAACTTCGCCGACAACATGCAGCTTCGAGTGCACGGCTCGAAGACGATCGCCCGCCCGCAGTTCCGCGAGCTGGCGCCCCAGATCTACCAGGATTTCGAATCCGACCGCGAGTTCACCGGCAATCCGTTCCTGACCGACAGCCGACTGACCAACGCCGAGGCCCGCTTCGAATATTATTTCCGACGGGGCGAGCGGTTCAGCCTCGCCGGCTTCTACAAGAAGATCGACAATCCGATCGAATCCGCCGCCTTCTTCGCCGGCGGCGGCCAGCTTCGGACCGGCTTCGCCAACGCGTCCCAGGCGACGCTCTACGGCGTCGAGGCGGAGCTCCAGACCTTTATGCCGCTCTCCGGGCTCGGCGAGGGCTTCGCCAACAAGCGCCTCCTGCTGATCGGCAACTACACCTACACCCAATCGAAGATCAAATCGGACGACACGCTCGTCATCGGGCCGGACCTTCAGCCGGTGGGAGCGAATTTGCTGTTCGAGGACGGCGCTCCGCTGACCGGGCAATCGGACCATCTCGCCAACATCCAGTTCGGGATCGAGAATACCGACCGCCTGTCGCAGGCGACCTTCCTCCTCACCTACGCCAGCAAGCGAGTCACCGAGCGCGGCCCGATCCAGGGCAGCGCCCGCCAGCCCGACATCGTCGAGACGCCCGGGCTTCGGCTCGACTTCGTGGCGCGCGAAGCGGTCCGCTTTCTCGGCACGGAGGCCGAGATCAAGCTCGAGGCGCGCAACCTGCTCGGCCAGGATTACGAGGAATTCCAGCAGTTCGAGGACAACCGGATCGACATCAACACCTACAAGGTCGGCCGGACCATCAGCGTCGGGATGAGCCTCAAGTTCTGAGGGCGACGGTGAACCGTCATTGCGAGGAGCGAAGCGACGAAGCAATCCAGCGGGCCTCGGAGGCCGGACTGGATTGCTTCCCCCGGCTTTCGCCGGGGTCGCAATGACGGCGACCTTGTCACAAAACTTCCACGGCCCTGTCATCATGGCGATGTAGGCAAAGCGCATGCGCCTCGATGCCCATGCTACGCGCCGCAGCGACCGCGCCGCCCATTCCGACCAGGACGGGCGCGGCCCGGTCGGGCTGCCGCCCTTCTTCGCCGGGATGACCCGAGCCGCCCGGACGGCGCTCGAGGAGGCGCTCGACGAGGCCGGCGGGCTCATCCTGGTCGCCGGGCCCCGCAATTCGGGAAGGGCGACCACGCTGAGGTGTCTCCTGAGGGCGAGGCCGGACGCTTTGGCGATCGGCGACATAGGCGGCCCCGAGCCCGCCGCGGCCGCATTCCGTGCGGCGCGCGGGCGGCTGGTCCTGGCGACGATCGAGGCGGGCGATTCGATCGCCGCCCTCGACCGGATCGTCGGCTTTGGAATCCAGCCCTTCTCGATCGCCTGCGTTCTTCGGCTCGCTCTCGCCCAGCGGCTCGCCCACAGGCTCTGCCCGTCCTGCCGGACGGCCACTCAGCCGCCCAACAGCGTCACCGCCCCGCTGGGCCTCGAGCCCGGGGCGGTGGTCTGTCGCGCAAACGGGTGCGGCAGGTGCGACGGGAAGGGATATGCGGGCCCGATCGGGGTCTTCGAGGCGCTGCCCGTCGATTCCAATGTCGGCCGGCTGATCGTCTGCGGGGCCGAGCAGGCGGCCATCGCCAACCACGTCTTCCGGACCTGGCCCAACCTCGCCGCGGCCGTTCGAGCGCTCGTGATCCAGGGCCATGCGAGCGCCGAGGAAGCGATCGAGCTGATTCGGCCCCAGCACGCCGAAGCCTGACCGGCTTGGGTACGACTCCGTCATTGCGAGGCGCGAAGCGACGAAGCAATCCATCGGGCCTCGGAGGCCGCGCTGGATTGCTTCGCGTCGCTCGCAATGACGGGGCCGATGGCCTCAGCGCCAATAGGGGCCGAGCTCCCGCATCGAGTCGTAAGTCTGCCCGGCCCTGGCGATGAGCCCCGCCATCTGCTCTTCAAGCGCTCCGTCGCCATCCTCGAACAATTGCGGCGCGAGCTGGCGCCTCGTCTCGATGTCGTTGAGGTCGCCGAGCAGCTCCTGGAGGTCGCGCAGATGGCCGGTGAAGAGCTTCTGCCGGCCGCGCGACTTGCCGGGGGCGAGGCTGGCGAAGAATTCGGTGGCGTAGCGAAGCTTCTTCATTTCGATCCGGAGGCGATGGCGGTCCTCGACGGGTAGCTCGGCGAGGCCTTTCCCCTGCTGGCGGACCCGCTTCCAGGCGCGGTCGAGCCGCGCCTCCGCGAAAGCCCCGATCGGCTGCCCGGCCGCCTCGCCGGAGCGCCAGCCGCCCGCTTCGCTCCAGGCGACCAGGTCGAGGATCAGCGCCGGGAGCCTGCGCTCGGCCAACGCCCTCTGGACTCGCTCATAGGCATGCTTGCGCTGCCGCCGCAGCTGGCGGCGAAGCGCGGGGTCGGGACGGGCCGCGTCCTGCGGGCCGGTCGCGAGCATGACGTCGAGATTGCGCGCATCGCCGAGCTGGCTCGTGAACCAGCGCAGCTCCGAGCGGAGCCTCGGCAAGTCGGAATCGACCAGGACCGGCCGGAACAGGGTCAGCGCCGAGCGGAGCCGCCGCATCGCCACCCGCGCCTGGTGGAGCGCCGAGGCGTTCATGTCGCCGGCGACGAGGGGCTCGTTGAGCCGGAAGTGGCGAAGGCAGGACTGGACGATGACCGCGAACGCCTCGCCGATCGTCATTGCGGGGTCGAGCCTGACCTTCTCGGCCTTGTGGGCCCGTGAGGATCGGTCCTCGAGCAGCCGGAAGCCCCGCTCCGACTTGCTCATCACGCCCATCCGCAAGGTCAGCCCCTCGCCGAGCATCTGGGCGAGCGCGAACAGGTCGCCGCGCGCGCCTCGCTTCAGCTCCAGCTCGATCTCGCTGATCGGCGCCTCGCGGCCGTCGCTGACCACCCGTCCTTCGTCGAGGATCAGCTCGATCTCGCTTGCGCCGAGCGCAATGAGCCAGGTGGTTCGACGGACCTGGGTCTCCGAGACGGCGGCAAGGCGCTTGCGCATGTCCTTCCGGGTCAGGAGCTTGCCGACCGGAGTGGCCTTCAGCGCCTCGAAATCGAGCTCGGGCTCGTCGACCTTCGTCTCCCACTCGGCCCGGCTCGAAAAGCCGCCCGAGTCGGCGCCGCGCTGCTTGACCGTCTGATGGCAGCTCTTGCCCTTCCGCCTCAGCCGAAGCGAATAGCCGGCCTTGCGGAGCTCGCCTTTGTCGGTGTCGTAATAGGTGGTGAGCTGGTCGACCGGCCGGCGGGCCGGATCGCCGAGCACCGGCGCATGGCGAAAAGCCTCGATCTCGCCGGGAGACAGCTCCAGCTTAAGCTCGACTTCCTGCGATTCGATCACCGGAGCTTTAGACTGGATTTAAATGACACTGGTATGACAGCGGGGTCGCGGCGCCGTCCCGTCATTGCGAGGAGCGAAGCGACGAAGCAATCCAGCGTGCCTCGGGGGCCGCACTGGATTGCTTCGCTTCGCTCGCAATGACGGAGTTGCGCGCGGTCGCCCGGTCAACCCGCGCCCGCCGCCTCCAGCGCGTAGCCGGCCGAGCGGACGGTCCGGATCAGGTCGGGCCTGCCGCCCTCGTTCAGGGCCCTCCGGATCCGGCGGATCTGTACGTCGACCGTTCGAAGGTCGAGATCGGATCCCTCGGTCCAGACGGTGTCGAGCAGGCCTTCGCGGGTGAAGACCCGCCTGGGGCTTTCCATGAAGTGGCGAAGCAGCCGGAATTCCGAAGGCGAAAGGTGGATCGGATCGCCGCCGCGCCGAACCCTGTAGGTGGCGAGGTCCATCTCCAGGTCCTCGAAGCTCAGGGTCTCGCCCGCAAGCGCGGGCCGGACCCGCCTGAGGACGGCCCCGACCCTGGCCAGCATCTCCTTGGGCGAGAAAGGCTTGGTGATGTAATCGTCGGCGCCGGTGTCGAGGCCGCGGATCCGGTCCGTCTCCTCGCCGCGCGCCGTCATCATGATGATCGGGATGGTCTTCGTCTCCGGCATCCGGCGGAGCCGGCGGCAGACCTCTATTCCCGAAGTGCCCTCGATCATCCAGTCGAGCAGGATGAGGTCGGGCACCGATTCGCGCACCCGAAGCAGGGCCTCGTCGCCGCTTGCCGTTTGCTCGGTCTCGTAGCCGGCCTTGGCGAGATGGAAGTCGATCAGCTCGACGAGCGCCCGGTCGTCCTCGACGAGAAGGATCCGGCCCTTGGTCACTGCACGGCCGGGCGGGTCGAATCCGCGCCCTTCTCCCGCTCGCCCAGATGGCCGCCGGTGGCCGCGAAATAGACCATCTCGGCGATGTTGGTCGCATGGTCGCCGATCCGCTCGAGATTCTTGGCGACGAACAGGAGATGGGTCGCGGGCGTGATGTTGTTCGGGCTCTCCATCATGAAGGTGAGAAGGGTGCGGAAGATGGAATTGTAGAAATCGTCCACCGCCTTGTCGCGCTCGCACACCTGAGCCGCCTTGGCCGAATCGCGGGCGACGAAGGCGTCGAGGGCGCTCCGGACCATCTCGGCGACGATCCGGCCCATCTCCGGAAGAAGCGAGAGCGGCCGCAGGTTCGGGCTGTCCTCGATCGCGGGGACCCGCTTGGCGATGTTCTTGGCATAATCGCCGATCCGCTCGACCACGCTTACGATCTTCAGGGCCGCCACCACCTCGCGAAGGTCGTCCGCCATCGGAGCCCTCAAGGCGATGATCTGGACCGCTAGCCGCTCGATCTCGGCCTCCATGGCGTCGATCCTCTTGTCCTCCTGGACGACCTGCCCCGCACCCTCGCTGTCGCGCTCGGCGAGCGCCCGCATCGCGGCCGCGATCGCCGCCTCGGCAAGCCCGCCCATCTCGGCGATGCTTGCGCGCAGCTGGTTGAGATCGTCGTCGAAGGCTTTGAGCGTGTGACCGGTGGTTGCCATGTTCGGGTTCCTCAGCCGTAGCGGCCGGTGATGTAATCCTTGGTCCTCTCGACCTTCGGATTTGTGAAGATCTCGGACGTCTCGCCATATTCGAGAAGCTCGCCGAGGTGGAAGAAGGCGGTGCGCTGCGAGACCCGCGCGGCCTGCTGCATGTTGTGGGTCACGATGACGATGGCGTAGCGGCCGCGAAGCTCGTGGATCAGCTCCTCGATCTTCGCAGTCGCGATCGGGTCGAGGGCGGAGGCGGGCTCGTCCATGAGGATCACCTCCGGATCGACGGCGATGGCCCGGGCGATGCAGAGGCGCTGCTGCTGGCCGCCGGAAAGGGCGGTGCCGCTCTCGGTCAGCCGGTCCTTCACCTCGTCCCACAGGCCGGCCCGCTTCAGAGACTTTTCGACGACCGAGTCGAGCTCCTGCCGGCCGGCGGCGAGGCCGTGGATCCGGGGCCCGTAGGCGACATTCTCGTAGATCGATTTGGGGAAGGGGTTCGGCTTCTGGAACACCATCCCGACCCGGGCGCGAAGCTGGACGACATCCATTCCGCTCGAATAGATGTCCTCGCCGTCCAGCTCGATCCCGCCCGTGACCCGGGCGCTCGGGATGGTGTCGTTCATCCGGTTGAGCGTTCGAAGGAAGGTCGACTTGCCGCAGCCCGACGGACCGATAAAGGCGGTGACATGCTCCTTGGGAATGTCGATCGAGACGTCCTGGACCGCCCTTTTGTCTCCGTACCAGACGTCGACCCCGCGGGCCCGCATCTTCGGCGAGCTCTCGGCCGGAGCCGGCTCGGCCTTGGCCCTGTTTTGCTCTTCAACCATCGGCTTCACCAGCGCCTCTCGAACTTGTTCCGCAGGTAGATGGCGATCCCGTTCATCGCCAGCAAGAAGACCAGAAGCACGATGATGGCCGCCGAGGTCTTCTCGACGAAGCCGCGGCTGACCTCGTCCGACCAGAGAAAGATCTGCACCGGAAGGACGGTGGCCGGGTCCGTCAGGCCGCCAGGCGGGCTCGAGATGAAGGCGCGCATCCCGATCATCAGCAGGGGCGCGGTCTCGCCCAGCGCCCGGGCCATTCCGATGATCGTCCCGGTAAGGATGCCCGGCAAGGCGAGTGGCAGGACATGGTGGTAGACGACCTGGATCCGGCTCGCGCCCACGCCCAGAGCCGCGTCGCGGATGGACGGCGGCACCGATTTGATCGCATTCCGGCCGGCGATGACGATGACCGGCATGGTCATCAGCGCCAGGGTCAGGCCGCCGACGAGCGGCGCCGAGCGCGGCATGTTCATGGTGTTCAGGAAGACCGCGAGCCCGAGCAGCCCGAAGATGATCGAGGGCACCGCTGCAAGGTTGTTGATCGACACCTCGATGAGGTCGGTCCAGCGGTTCCTGGGCGCATATTCCTCGAGGTAGATGGCCGACAGGACCCCGACCGGAAAGGCGATTCCGAGAGTGACCAGCATGGTGAGGAGCGAGCCCTTGAATGCCCCCCACACGCCCACCGCCGCCGGATCGGTCGCGTCGGCCGAAGTCAGGAAGTCGCCGTTGAAACGGGTTCGGACGGCGTTCCCGTCGCTCAGCCGGTCATGGATCCGCTCGGCCGCGGGGTCGCCG
>DASQZF010000030.1:0-17903 GCA_035638835.1 Allosphingosinicella sp.
GTGCAGGACAGCGGATAAGGCCGCCCGTTCCACGTCGAATTGCCCCTGGCCGTGGTGGGCGAAAGCCGCCGGAGGAACCAGCCATTGCCGTCCGAATGCCTGAAGTTGAGCGTCGTGGACGTCGCCCTTGCGAAGGTCAGGTCCGTCCAGGCCCCCCGGTCGAGGAAGCGGCCGCGGCGCTCCACCCCGGCGACGCTCGTCCCGACATCGCCGTGATCGCTGCCATGGTCGACGCTGACGTTCCTCCACACCATCCGAGTCGCGCGGCCGTCCAGGGTGCAGCGCCAGTCGCCCATGAACCAGGCGCCGGCGACCTGGCTTGCGCTCGCCGGGACCGCGGGGGCCGCAGTGAGCAGAAGTGCGACCCATAGCCATCGAGCCCTCATGTCTTCCTCCCTGAATATTGACGCCCGAGGATACGTATCGGGGAAGTGGGCCGCAAGGCATCAGGCGGGCGCGCACTCGAGCCGCTATTCCGGCCGGGGTTCCTCCCGGCCTTCGCGTTCGGCGGGCCGGCTGGCGGCGAGCGCCGCGCTCTCCTTCTTGAGCGGTCCCGAGACCGGGCAGACCTGCTGCAGATAGGTGTTGAGAGTGTTGGCGAGGCTGGCCGGAACCAGCCGGTAATGGACGAACTGCCCCTTCTTCTCGCTCTCCACCAGGCCCGCATTCTCAAGAATCCCGAGATGCTGGGAAACCGCGGACTTCGAGATTTCGAAGCGCGCGGCGATCTCGCCGGCGGTGAGGTCGGCATGGGCCAGATAGGCGAGGATTTTCCGCCGGACGGTGGAGGACAGGGCTTCGAAGACACGCTGCATGGGTGGCATTTAAGCAGTCGCTTTATCACTTGCAAGCTCGCCGGCCCAGTGATTAAGTAATAACTTAATTGCTTAGGAGCTTCACATGATCGATTCGAAAGACCCTCATGCGGTGAACTCCCTCCGAGCCGAAGGCGCCGATCCGTCGGCCGGACGGGTCCAGTGGGATCCGGTCCATTCGCTTTGGAACGGGGCGATGCTCGCGGCGGCGCTGATCCTTGGTCCCTCGACCGTCTCCCCGGCCGCCTTCGCAATCTTCCTTTTGACGACGGGGGCCGGGCTGCTCCTCGGCCATTCGGTCGGCTTCCACCGCCGGCTCATCCACGGAAGCTTCGAATGCCCGCTATGGCTGGAGCGGATCCTGGTCTGGTTCGGAACCGCGGTCGGGATGAGCGGACCCTTCTGGATGATCCGCACCCACGACCTGCGCGACTGGGCGCAGCGCCAGTCCCATTGCCACGACTATCTCGCCCACCGCCGGCCGATGCTCGTCGACGCCTGGTGGCAGATCCATTGCCGCCTCGATCTCGATCGGCCTCCGTCATTCGATCTAGGCCGGATCGGGCAGGACTCCTTCTACCGCTTCCTCGAGCGGACGTGGATGCTCCAGCAGGCGCCGATCGGACTCGCGCTGCTCTGGCTCGGAGGCTGGTCCTGGGTCGTCTGGGGCGTCTGCGCGCGGGTCGCGGCCTCGGTCACCGGACATTGGTTCGTCGGCCACTTGGCCCACCGCCGCGGCCCGCAAAGCTGGCTGGTCGACGGCGCGGGCGTTCAGGCCCACGACGTGCCCTGGGCCGCGATCCCGACGATGGGCGAGGCCTGGCACAACAACCATCACGCCTTCCCCGGCTCCGCGAGGATCGGCCTATACCCCGGCCAGGCCGACTGGGGCTGGCTGTTCATTTGCCTGCTCGAGCGCCTCGGCCTCGCCTGGAACATCCGGACTCCGGAGACCCTTGCGGCTCGAAAGGCGCTCACTCCGGTGCCGCCGCGCTCGCCCAGCCGACCCTTTAGAGCGCTCGGGAGTCGGGTTGACCCGTCTCCGGTCGGGCTGAGCTTGTCGAAGCCCTCTCTCTCCCTTTGTAAAACAACAAGGAAGGCCCCCTTCGGCTGCCGCCTGCGGCGGCCGGCTCAAGACAGGCTTCGACAGGCTCAGGGCGAAGGGTTGTAGCCATTCAACCTATTCCCACAGCGCTTAGAGCCGGGGTGAGGGGCTGTCGGGAAACTCAGGGGCCGAGACGGTTCGATCTAGCAGGGCCCGCGCGTTCTGATGCCGCTGACCAGGCTTCGGCCACCCCTGTGGACCACGTCGACTGCCGCCTGTCCGCGGCAGACCCGCCCGTCGGCCAGCACATAATCGTACGCCACACGAACCGTGTCGCCATTCACCGGGACTACCCGGCGCAACCGCAACGGGCGACGGAAGGAGGAATAATAGCGGGTCAGCGCCCCCGCCGAGAGCGGCCCGCTCCCCCGCTTCGCGGGTATGACGAACCGCGCGGCCGACGCGCCGTCGCCGGCGCTCAGCGCCGAGTAGAAGGCTTGAACGGTGTCGGCGGCGTCGGCTTCGGCTTCGGCCTCGCTCTTGTCGGCGGGAGGCGCTTCCGGACTGTCGGCGACCTCCGGCTGAGCTTGAGGCGCGGCGGCACGCGGCGGCGCCGGCCGGGGTGCCGGCTGCGGTGCCGGCTGAGATGCCGGCGAGGCGGCAGGCTCGCTTTCGGAGACCGCTCCATCGTCGATGCTTTCGGCGGCTGGCGGCTCGGAGGGCTCCTCGGTCGTCGCCGGGCTGGAATCGGTCTGGGGATCTTCCAGAAGCTCGGCATCCGCCGGGCTCAATTGCGTCCCCTTGTCGGGATATTCGGCACCCCGTTCGCTCGAAAGATAGGTGTACAGCAGGAAGCCGGCGATCACGATGCATGCCAGGAGGATCAGCAGCATCGTCGGCGAGCGCAACAGCCCCGAGCGCCTCCGCCCCGAGGCCGAGTCGCCCCCCTGAGGCGGGCTGGCGGTCCGCGAGGGCTGTGCCGGCGATGCTGCCGGCGCGGCGGCGCTGGCTGGGTCTTGCGCGGGCCGGGGCGCCGGAGCCGCCGCCGGTCCCCGCCGCAGCACCTCGATTCGGGGCTTGCGGGGCTGCCCGGCGCCGGGCGCGCCGGACTGCGGGTCAGCCGAACCCGGCTCCGAAGGACCATTGTCGCGCCGGTCGTTCATGGCTGCCCTCGTCCGCCCGCGGCCGCATTGCCAAGGTCCTCCGTCTCGACCACGGTCCGACGAACGGTTTCGTGGATATGCTCGACCCGGCGCTCCGTCGTCTTGGTGACCACGATCTCTTCACGGACGACGACTTCCTTAATCACCACGGCTTCTTCCCGGACCTGCGCAATCTCGATCACCCGGTCGCGAAGCAGGCCGCCCTGCTCCAGCTCCTGCTCGCCGACAGGCCGCGAGGCGGGGCGGCTGGAGACCCGAACGAGCTCGCTCATCAACTCGATTTCCTGCGCAACCGGAACCTCTTCCACCCGGGTGCGGACTCTCGCCCCGCCGCGAACCACCTCGCGGGTTCCGATTTGCAGCTCCTCCTCGACCAGGGGGATCCGCTCCTCGGCGACGACCGAAGGGCTCGAAGGGCTGCTTCCCACCGTGCCGGTCCCCTGCGAAGGAGCGCTGGAACGGGTCTCGCGAGGCGGCTCGGCCGCTACGCGCTCGAGGACCGAAATTATGTCGTCCGGGCCCTCCCCGCTTCGGGGCCGGGCAAGGAGCAGATAGTCTCCGGTCGCCAGCTTGTCCTCGCAAGCCGATCGCTCCTCCGGCGTAAGATCGACATGTCGCAGAGCCTGGAGGCGCGCATCGGACCGGTCGTAAATGCCGGCGTGCGTGAGCGAGACTTCAGCCCTCAAAGCATGCAGAGCCCGGGCGGCCTCCTCGCGCGAATCGTACAGGGCGGTGACGATCTGGCTCATACGACGCGTCCCTGTGGCACAGGCGCGACTGCTCCATCCGAGCCATCGATATCGCCGCTCCTTTCGATATGGGCCTGTTCGGATCGCAGCACGACCGGTATCTCCCGGGTTTCGGCCACCGACTTGCGGCGCACGTGGATCTCTTCGACGAGGATGAGGCGTTTCTCCATCACCACCACTTCCTCTACGACGGGGATGATCGTGGTCGAGCCTTCCAGACGGACGCTGGGCAGCTGGCTGACGGCCTTGTTCACCGGGACCCGCTCGACCTCCACGTCGTCATGGGAGAGCTCGACCGGCACCTTGTCCTGCCGCTCTTCGACGGAAACCTGGATCCGCAGGCGGCCGGTCTCGACCTCGCGCTTGGTGACGGTCACCCGCTCCTCCGCGAGCGGGATCGCGGCGACTTCCTGTTCCTCTGTCATCTCGGCCCTGCATCTGTAGGAGGTGACGGCGTAACCGTCCGGCAAGCCATGCGTTCCGGCTTCGGCGCCCGTCTCGGGGCGCGGTTCCGAAAGGATCCCGATGGGGACGCACAAACGGCCGGTGCCGGGCGCCTGGCCTTTCCCGGTGACCGGGCGCCTGGGCTTTTTCCTCAGAGCTTGCTTATTCGAGGCTCGGGCCTTGCGGCTTGACCGCCAATTCGGTCATGGCCCAGACCATCGCGTCGGCCCGGTCGGGGCTCGCCCCGTTTCCCTGCCAGCCCGCCGGAGTGAAGCCGGCCAGCTCGTCCTCGAGCTCGGGAAAGGTGCCGGCGAATTTCGCCCTCCCGGTCTCGAACAGGACGGCGACCGGCTCGGCCCGGGTCTCCTTGCCGTCCTTGGCGTGGACCAGAGTCACCGGGAGCCCCGAATCGGCGCCGGGAAGCACTTCCTCGACCATCTCGCCCCCGTTGTTCCTTTCCGCAATGACTCGATGGGCGCCCGGAGCACCTGCAGAAACCGAGCCCGCTCCTGTGCCGTCAGCCGATGATAATCCCTTTTGCCACCGTTCCCCTCGCCCATCGTCCCATCTCCTCTGGTCATTCCGCCCAGATAGGAATGTGATAGGCTTTTTCCTATTGTTCAATACTGCAATTTAGCTGCGAGAGAAGGCGCCAGGAGGGTCGACGGCCCTCACCCACCGATCTCCTCGTGCTCGGCCGTACCTCTCCCCTGGTCCAGGGAACGGTCCCAGGGACAGTCCCTGCGGCTGTCCCGATCCGGATCGCCGATACGGGCTCCAAGGGAACGAACGCACAACCTGCCCGACGCCCAGAATCTCCAGCGGCACTCACCGGTGCGCTATGGCCGCAGTGCCATGTCCAGCCCAACGATTGCCGCTATCACGACGCTCGATACGAAATAGGCTCCCAGATTCACCTTCCAGGAAAGAAGCATTTTCCGGCTTGCGGCAAAGGTGAGCGCGCCAAGTCCAAGAACCACAAGCGCCGGGATTGTCCAGACTCCAAGCCCCAGAAGCTGGCTTGCCCGCGCTTCATCGTTCGGGTTGAACAGGCTCACGACTGTCGCGACCAGTCGCATGAAGAACGAGAAGTAGAGCACAGCATAGGCGGTCAGGCTATGTTCGCGCCGAATCCAAAAATAGGCGGCCACCGCGCCCAATATAGTGACGCAAGGACCGGCCAGTGAGAACGATATGTGGTCGGATGCCGTCATCGGGACCGTCGAGGTGACCCCATTGATCCCGAATTGGACCGGATAGCCGAGAGCTTGCCCGGTTACCCAATGCGCTGCCTCATGGATCAGATAGGTCAGGACGCCGATGGCGGCCAATCGCAGGTAAAAATTGGCATTGGCGCGATCTTGTCGCTGCATGTTCCCCCCCAAAAAAACGCCGCAGTGGCTTTCTCGCGCTCACCTGTCCACCCAAGGTTTAGGCTAGCCGATAGGCCGCATGCGCAGGAGCTGGCGAAAGCTGGTCGCCGCTGATGGCTGCCCGGGTCGGGCGCCAGCGATAGCCCGCGAGAGCGCTTGGTGCCAGGCACGTACTTGGCACCGAAGACCCAGAGAGCGCTTGGTGCCAGGCACGTACCTGGCACCGAAGGCCCTGGCACCGAAGGCCGCGGAGCAGGGCTCCCCAGGTGCCAGCTACGTGCCAGGTACGTTCCTGGCACCGACGGACCCCCGGTCTCCCGGAGCACCTGCAGAAACCGAGCCCGCTCCTCCGCAGTCAGCCGATGATAATCCCGTTTGCCTTCATTCCCCTCGTCCACGCCCATGCTCCTCCGGTCATTCGCCCGGATAGGAACTTGATAGGCTTTTTCCTAGTTGGCAAGGGTACAGTTTAGCGCCCAGAAAGGGGCCATTGGGACGAATGCCTTACCCTTCCACCCCTCCCTCTCCCTGCAGGGGAGAGGGGCAGCCGCGAAGCGCCAGGGTGAGTGCATGCTTGCTCCTCCTCAGTGCCAACCGCGTGGCACCCAAAACCCCCAAAATGGATACAATAAATTGTCTAATTTCAGGAACTGATCGTGAAGTGCCCGCATTTTATCGTAAGACTTGTATAGGAGTATTGTATGCGTAAGCGTCTTTCCAGGCTACTGGTGCTTTCCGGTAGCGCAGCGACTTTGCTGATCTGCACATCGCCCGCATCGGCCCAGACCGAAAACGGCGAATCCAAGACGCGCTTGCTCGAGAGCTACGCCAAGGCCTACGGCGTGACTCCTGCGGAAGCGAGCGGCGACTGCGACTGCAGCGCGAGATCGGCAAGCTCGGGGGCCAGCTGAAGCAAGACCCGGACTATGCCGGCCATTATATCGAGCATAAGCCGGTGTACCGCGTCGTCGCCAAATTCACCCAAAACGCCGCCGCCACCCTCGCCAAGTACACGACCGACCCGCTTTGGGTCGCAGAGCTTGCTCCGGTCTCCTACAAGGAGTTGCTCCAGACGCAGTCGACGGTGTACGCGCTGCTCAAGGGCCTGGAAATCGGATCCGTCTCCCGGGAAAACGTCGAGACCAACAAGGTCGAGTTCTTCGTCCTCGACCCCGCCGCCGTTCAGACGCTGATCGCAACTGGGGCGCTCAAGGTTCCCGGTTACGTTACCTTCGGCAAGGCCAACAGTCTCGATCCGAAACGCGAGGCCACGATCGAAGGAGGGCGTAGGCTGGTCGGACTCGAGATTTGCACGAGTGGCTTCACGATCATCAACACGAGCACGAAAGCTCGGTACATTTCCACGGCCGGCCACTGCCCCGGAACGCTCTCCTACAACAACATGAACCTGCCGGTTCAGGGGCAAAGATGGGAGACCAAGTACGACTTTCAGTGGCACACCACCCCTGGCTTCTCTACCCTCACGAACACTATATATGAGGGGCTGCCGGAGCTCCATCGGATCATCAGCGCCTGGCCTCATTCATGGATGGAAAGGGGCGATTATATTTGCAAATACGGAGTCATCACCGGCTTCAATTGCGGGGCGATCATCGGTCTCAATTACAATGCATTGGGCTCAGGCGGCTTTGTCGAGGTCGACAACATCAACGGCGGAAATCTTTCAGACCACGGCGACAGCGGCGGACCTTGGTTCGAAGGATATTGGCATGAGGCCTGGGGCACTCATTCCGACAGCTCCAACGTAGACCCCAACGACGCGGTCTTCATGCCGGTAAGCTCGATGGCCGACTGGGGCTTCGAGGTGCTGACGGCCCCATGAGGTGGAACAACACGTGCGCGTCCGAGAATATCTACCGCCTCCGAAAGCCCGGGTTCACGATGGCAATCCAGCCATCGTAGCCCGGGTAACGGGCGCAGGCCATCGGCATGTCGACGCTGAGCACATCGTCGCCGAAGCCATGCGCCATCCCCGTGGGAAGTAGCCCGCCGGTAAATTCGATCGTGTCACCGAGCCTCACTCGCGCCCCGCCCGGCTCGCTGGCCTCAACACCGCCATCACCGAACGCGACCCGCGCCGTCTCCGGCCAGATCAGCGTACTGAACAGCCCGTCCCGCACCACGCCCAGGCACGGCCCCCGCTGCGTCAGCACCCCGTCATAGGCCGCCATGAGCCGATACCGCGCCGCCTGACCTGGCCGATACTGCACGAACACCGGCCGGTCGGCCGAGACAGCCACGGCCGCAGGTGGAGGCTCCGACGTTGCGCAGGACCAGACCAGGAGGATCGGCGCTAAGGCGGGCAGGGATTTAACTTTCATGGGCAATGGGTACGCTACCAAGTCCGTGTTCTCAAACCGCTTTTGATCCATTCTGCTCGGATAGTCGGTACCATCTGCCTGTAACCTCTGGCCTGTTACGGACGACCGCCCTGGTTACGACTCCTTCTTCAGCCTGTTTGTCATGACGTCCACGTACTTCCTCGCGACAGCCTGCAGCGAATCGGTGATCTTCCCGATCAGCCACGACATGTCGCTACTCCAGTCGAGCTCATACCAGCGCCGCGTCAGCTCCCGGCCTTCATGGTTGAACCTATCGATGTCGACGCGGGCATGCTGCGTCACGACCTCGAACACATAGCAGTGCTCTAGGCTAGGTGCGCATGTCAGTACTAATACTAGCTGTTGCATGGCTTTGTACTTGGGAACCAGCGTGAGCGTGAGTTGTACCCGTTCCATTCGACAGTTCAACTCAAGTTCGTATTGATCGAGGTACTCCGGATAAATACTGAATAGGTTGTTGCCCATAATGCGGTCAAGCGGCGAGGGCTTTTTTATGACGCTCATGATTTCTGCACGGACGAAATCATCTGAGCGCTGCGTCTGCCTAGCTAAGATCTGGATGATGAAGTCACGCGCCGTCGGCTCAACGAAATCACTGTGCGAATCTATTTTGAATTCAAAAAGATCTGCAAAGTCCGCTGCATTGAAGCGCTCCGTGACGCCATCAAACAAAGCCCCCACCTGGCGCTTGATAAGTTCTGATGTGGGCATCCTCTCTTCCGCCGCCTGAAGCATTTCCACCAGCGTGAGTGGCTTGGCTTCGACTAGTGCGGTGCTCGTTCGGTCCGAAGCTTCTTCTTCACGGCTTTCCTCGACTAAGGCACCACCCCATTCCTGGTTGTAAAGCTCTCGAAAGCCAGCAAGCTTGGAAGTGTCATCAACCAACATCACCCGCCCCGTTCCCTGGTATACGCTGAAAGGGGTCTGGACATCGTCGTCTAAGAACTCATCGCGGAGCGCGTTAATGATATCCATGTAGAAGACAGGTCCCCTGGCCTTGCTTAGCGCGGCTTCGCAGAACGCAGCCGTGAAACGGCTCAACGGGTCGCCGCCGAAGGAGTTCTGATCGTTTTTGCATGAGGCGATCTGGACAAGATTCTGGAACCCATCTTTGCGCGGCGCCATGATCAGGCGGTCCCGCTTGATGAGCAGCGTGCCCGAGCCGCAGGCATCAACGACCTTGATGAACGTGCTAGGCGAAACCGCTCTGACAATGTCATGCAGATTTGATTCCGACAGACCGGTCTGGTTCGGTTGGCTCGTGTCGAACGTGGTGCCGCAAAAGTAAAATTCTTCTTCTATCGACACATGGCCGTGACCCGAGAAATAGAAAAAGACCTCATCGAGCTTTGCGCCGTCCGGAAGAGCGTTACGCACGGCGTCGCGCATCTGATCAGCGTTCAGGTCAGACCGCTCATCAACTTGCGAAAAGCGACCAGACGCATTGATCAAAGCCCGCATGGCGCGAAGATCGTCTAGGCAACAGTCGAGTCCGTCCTGCTGCGTGTAGTTTGCGTTGGCGATTAGGATGGCGACGGCGCTCACGTATTTACCTTCGAACAGCTGGATCGGGGCACCACCATACCGTAGCCGGGACCGCCCGAATACACAGAGCATATTCGTCCAGTGCAGCTGGTCCGGTCCGAACTCCTCGTGGTCCTCGTGGGCTTTGTGTGAACAAAATTCTGCCTTCGCAGCTGCACGACGCCAAGCGGACAGGTATCATGCCCGCCGCTGACCCCCCGCTCGGGCACCTGCTTGCCCTCACCCTGTCGACCCCTTCGGGCTCGGCTGTTTCTCTCCCCTGCAGGGAGAAGGGTCCAAGTCACCACCTAGCCTTTCGGCAGCAACAAGCTCCCATCCCCATAAGAGTAGAACCGATACCCCTCCCCGATCGCATGCGCGTAGGCCGCCCGCATCGTCTCCACCCCCATCAGCGCCGAGACCAGCATGAACAGGGTGGAGCGGGGGAGGTGGAAGTTGGTGATGAGGCCGTCGGTGGCGCGGAAGCGGTAGCCCGGCGTGATGAAGATGGCCGTGTCGCCCTCGAACGGATTCACCAGGCCCGCTTCGTCGGCGGCGCTTTCGAGGAGGCGGAGCGAGGTGGTTCCGACCGGGATGAGTCGGCCGCCGGCCGCTCGCGCGGCGTTCAGGCGGTCGGCGACGGCGTGGCCGATTCGGCCCCATTCCGAGTGCATCTCGTGGTCGGCCGTGTCCCGCGCCTTCACCGGGAGGAATGTGCCCGCGCCGACATGGAGGGTCAGGGTCTCGTGGCCGATCCCAGCCGCCGCAAGCGATTCCATCAGCCGCGGGGTGAAATGGAGCGCGGCGGTGGGCGCCGCGACCGCGCCCTTCTCGGCCGCGAACATGGTCTGGTAATCTTCGCGGTCCCGCGAATCCGCTTCGCGCTTGCCGGCGATGTAGGGCGGAAGCGGGATCCGCCCGGCCCGTTCGAGGAGGAGCTCGACCGGCTCGTCCCCCTCGAAATCGAGCAGGAGGCTTCCGTCCTCCCCCTTGGCGCCGGCGAGCGCCGCGACTCCGCTTCCGAAATCGATCCGGTCGCCGTCCCGGACCCGCTTCGCGTTCCGGACGAAGGCGCGCCAGGAGCGGGGCCCCTCGCGCTTGTGCAGGGTCGCCCCGATCCTCGCTTCCCCGCGCAGCCCCTCCAGCTGGGCCGGGATGACCCTCGTGTCGTTGAAGACCAGGACGTCGCCGGGGCGAAGCAGGCCGGGCAGGTGCTCGACGCACCGGTCCTCCGGCATGAAGCCGCCGCGCTGGACGAGCAGCCGGGCGGAATCCCTCGGGCTCGCCGGCCTCAGGGCGATCCGTTCAGGAGGAAGCGCGAAGTCGAATTGGTCGACCCGCATCTGCGCGGCTTACCGGCTCTTCTTGGGGGGCGCCTTCGGCTTCGGCTCGGGGAGCCGGATCGACGGCGGCGGCGGGACGGCGGGGCCGGCCATTCCGCCCGGCGATGCCCGCGATGCCGGCGCCGCCGACCGGACGGCGGGCGCCGCGAGAGCCTGGCCGGGCGCCGGCGCCGCCTTATTGTCGGAGGCGATCGAAGCCTGCAGGATCCGGCTCGGGCTAACCGGGGGCTCGCCCTTCTCGATTCCGTCGACGAAGCTCATTCCGCTGATCACCCGGCCGAAGACGGTATAGCGCCCGTCGAGCGAGAGCCGGGTCCCGAGCATGATGTAGAACTGGCTGTTGGCGCTGTCCTCGGACTGGGAGCGCGCGGCCGCGATCGCCCCGCGCACGTGCGGAAGGCCGTTGAACTCGGCCTTGAGGTCGGGAAGCTGGGAGCCGCCGGTGCCGTCGCCGGTCGGGTCGCCGCCCTGGGCCATGAAGCCCTCGATCACCCGGTGGAAGGTCAGGCCGTTGTAGAAGCCCTGGCGCGCCAGCGCCTTCATCCGGGCGACGTGGTTGGGGGCGATGTCCGGCCTGAGCTGGATCGCCACCCGACCGCCGCTCGACAGGTCGAGCAGAAGGACGTTCTCGGGAGTGATAGGCGGCGGCGCCAGCGAAGGCCCCGTCGCGGGCGCCGGAGCTTGGGCCGCGGCGGAACCGGCCAGGAACAGGCCGAGCAACAGGGCCAGCAAGGTCGTGATACGCATGTCGATGGATTTCCCCGGATACGATCCGTTTTCTCGGATCGGATATTGCGCGGCGCGAGCGCCCGGATCAAGTGCCTTTGCGGCCCACCGCCTCGACGCGGCGGGCGACGTCCGCCACTACCGCCTCGGGCACGAACTTCGATATGTCGCCGCCGTAGAGGGCGATCTCCTTGACCAGCCGGGAAGCGATCGGCTGGAGCGACACGTCCGCCATCAGGAAGACGGTCTCAATGGAATCGTTGAGCTGCTGATTCATCCCCGCCATCTGATACTCATATTCGAAGTCGGCGACGGCCCTCAGGCCCCTCACGATCATCGAGGCGCCTTCGCGCTCGGCGAAGTCCATGAGCAGCAAATCGAAGGAGACGACCTCGATCTCCTCGCCCAGGCCGGCAAGCTCGCGGCGCACCATCGCCATCCGCTCCTCGACCGAGAACATCGGCGATTTGGACGGGTTGGTGGTGACCCCGATCACCAGCCGGTCGACCAGCTTGGCGCCTCGGCGAATGATGTCCATATGACCGAGCGTGATCGGATCGAACGTGCCCGGATAGACTCCTGTCCTCATGCTGTTCTCCCCCGTCAATGGTCCCGCTCCACGGCGAAGCGCGCGATCGCCCGAAGCAGATCGGCTTCCGCCCCGTAGCTCTCGAGATACTCGACCGCCTGCCCCACCAGAATTTCGGCCTGCTGCCGGGCGCGTTCGCGGCCCAGCAACGTGACGAACGTGCCCTTGCCTTGCTCCCGGTCCTTGCCGACCTTCTTGCCTGTCTTCACCTCCTGCCCTTCCTCGTCTAGGAGATCGTCCGCGATCTGGAACGCGAGGCCGACGTCGCGGGCATAGCCGCGCAGCTTCAGTCGCCGATCGGGCGGCGCCCGCCCCAGGATCGCCCCAGCTTCCAGGCAAAAGCCGATCAGCGCGCCGGTCTTCAACTGCTGGAGCCTGGTGACCGCTGCAAGGTCCGGACGTTCCTCGGCGGCGACGAGGTCCATCATCTGGCCGCCGGCCATTCCGGCGGGCCCGGCGGCCCGGGCGAGCTCGGCGATCAGCTCGGCCCGGACGAACGGATCCTCGTGGGTCGCGTCGTCGGCGATCATCTCGAAAGCCACAGCGTGGAGGGAGTCTCCGGCGAGGATCGCGGTCGCCTCGTCAAAGGCCTTGTGGACGGTGGGCTTGCCCCTTCGGAGGTCGTCGTCGTCCATCGCCGGGAGGTCGTCGTGGATCAGCGAGTAGACGTGGATGCACTCGACCGCCGCCCCGACCCGGACCGCCCGGTCCCGCGATGCATGGAACAAGGCGGAGGCGGCGACGACGAGCAGGGGCCGAAGCCTCTTGCCGCCGCCGAGCACCGCATAGCGCATCGCTTCGTAAAGCTTCGCCCGGGCATCGAAAGGGACTGACAGCACAGCCGAAAGCAGGTCGTCGACCTCCAACCGGATCCGATCGAATTCGGGTGCGAGGATCGAGGAGACCGCCACAAGCGGCGGCTCAGTCGGCGTCGAAGGGAATGGTGCCGCCGGGCTGGCCGTCGCGGCCCAGCTGGATCTTCTCGATCTTCGCCTGCGCCGCCTGGAGCCGGGTCTCGCATTGCTGGCGGAGGCGATCGCCCTCGCTATAGAGGTCGATCGACTCGTCGAGCGAGGCATCCCCGCTCTCCAGCCGGCGGACGATCTCCTCCAGGCGCTTCAGCGCGGCTTCGAAGGAGAGCTCGGAAATGGACGGCGCCTGGTCGGACATAGGCCAGCTTTGGTCCGGTGCGGGCGGAGGGTCAAGCCGGGGCGGCGCGCTCGAAGTCGGAGAAGCGCCTCGCTGCAGAACCTTATCGCCCCCCGCATGTTACCCCTCCGTCCAACCGTCAAGGAGTGAAGCAATGAACGACCATGAGAGCAAAGGCGTGGATCCCGATCGCGTGGACGGCAGCCTGAAGAAGATGGGCGGCAGCCTGAAAGAGGGAGCCGGCAAGGTTCTCGGCGATGAGAAGATGAAGCGCGAAGGCCAGTCCGATCAGGCGGAGGGGAAGGTTCAAAATGCTTGGGGCGGAGCGAAGGACGCTGTTCGCGAGACCCTCGGCACCAAGAAGTAGGAGACGATAAGAGGGAGTGCGGCGATCGCTGCGATGCGCCCCGTCAGGCGGCGCGGTACCAGTGGACGCCGCCCTTCACCTCGCGGACCGCCCGGCCCTCGACCTCGAGCCGACGCAGATGCGCCAGCGCTTCCCCGGTCGCGAGGCCCAGCATCGAATCGTCGATCTGGCGGGCGAACAGGGTTCCGAAGCAGTCGACCGCCCGGCGCGGCTCGGTCAGCTTGACCTGGAGAGCGTCCAGGCGGTCGCGGTGGCCGAAGGCCAGCGCGTCCAGCCGGGCGTGAAGGCCGGTGAACGGCTCGCCGTGGGACGGGAGTACGAACAGGCTGTCGGGCAGATTCTTCAGCTTGTCGATCGAGGCAAGCCACTCCCCCAGCGGATCGGCCTCGGGCTCGCTGACGCTGAGCGAGACATTGGAGGTGATCCTCGGCAGGACCTGGTCCCCGGCGATCATCAGCCCCGCCTCGTCGTCGATCAGGCAGGCATGCTCGGGGCAATGGCCGCTGCCGGTCAGGACCCGCCACGTACGATCGCCGATGCGAAGCCGGTCGCCCTCCTCGATCCGGACGTAGCCGACCGGGATAGGGCTGACGACCGAGGCGAAGCGGCCCCAACCCTTCTCCGCCTCCGCCTCGATCCGGCTTTCCTCCCATCCGGCCGCCCGCCAGTGGGCGATGGCGGCCGGCGGCGGGACGTCCCGCACGTCGGCGGCCAGCATCCGGCCGTAGAGCCATTCGCCGCGCGTCATCCAGAGCTGCACCCCGAACCGCTCGGTCAGCCAGCCGGCGAGGCCGATATGGTCGGGATGGAAATGAGTGCAGATCACCCGGGTGACCGTCCGGCCCGCCAGCGGACCGGTCAACAGCGCCTCCCAGCCTTCGCGGCAGGGCGCGATATCGAGTCCGGTGTCGACCAGAGCGACCTCGCCTGTCCCGAGCTCCGACCCGGGATTCCCGTCGTCCAGCACCCAAATGTTTATATGCTTGAGCGAGCCCGGGATCGGAAGCCGTGCCCAGCCGACCCCTGGGGCCAGGGGGATGAGCTCGCCCTGATCGGGACTGCGGCGGCCGAGCGGGTATGTCAGGCCGCGGTGCGTATAAGCCTGGCCGTGGTCCTCGCCGGGGTCGGCGAGGGAGACGTCGGGGCTGGCGGGCTCAGCTCTCGAGAGCTCAGCTTTTGAAGAGGTCATCGGCGGTCGGCTCGCGCGGCGCGGCCTCGCCCGCTTCCTCCGCGGCATGCGCGGCTTCGGCCTCGCGGGCGGCGGTGTCGCGCTCGCGGCGAAGCTCCTCGATCAGGGCCTCCCGGTCGCCGGCAAGGCGATAGTCGGTCGGCGCCGGCTCGATGCCTGCCGCCTTCGCCGCCTTTGCGACGATGGCGTCCAGCTCGCGCTGCGAGCAAAGGCCGAGCGTAACCGGATCCTTGGGCTGGATGTTCGCGATGTTCCAGTGGCTCCGGTCGCGGAGCGCGGCGATGGTGGTCCGGGTGGTGCCGATCAGCTTGCCGATCTGGCCGTCCGAGATTTCCGGATGGTTGCGGATGATCCAGGCGATTCCGTCGGGCTTGTCCTGGCGCTTCGACACGGGAGTGTAGCGCGGGCCCTTGGTGCGGCGGGTCTGGTCCGGCTCTTTCAGGATGCGCAGCTTGTAGCCCGGATCGCCCTGTCCGCGGTCGATCTCGTCCTGGTTGAGCTCGCCGGCGCGGATGGGATCGCGCCCCGTGAGCTTGGTCGCAGCCGTGTCGTCGGCGATCGCCTGGATCTCGAGGATGTGGAGGCCGCAGAATTCGGCGATCTGCTCGAAGGTGAGCGAAGTGTTGTCGACCAGCCAGGCGGCGGTCGCATGGGGCATGAGCGGCTGAACCACTTGTCGTCTCCAAAAACAAGAAGGGCCGCCCCTTCCCGGAGCGGCCGATACGTTGCCAGCGATCTAGTCCAGCCGGCGCTGCAGGGCAAGGCGAATGGCGCCACGGGGAGTCCCGCATCTTTTTTCGGGGAGGCCACATCCAGCGCCGCGCCCTCCGGCATCCTGTTGGGTGGAGCGCGTTTAAATCGGCCGCGGCTGTGCGGCCCATGAGGGGGGATATCGAATGAGAAAGATGCTGATCGCAGCCTTGGTCGGAGGCGCCCAGGTCCTCCCGGCCGCGCACCCGGCCGCCGCGGCGGAGCTCGGCCAGGATCGGACCGCCACCTCGAGCCAGGTCTCGGCCTTTGCCGGAGCGCGGTTTCGAATCCCGATCGGCGGCGGGCGCGAAAAGCCGCAGGCCGGCCTCGCTCTGACGTCGACCCTGCGCAACGGCCCGACCGGGGAGCTCCGCTTCGCCAAGGGCGCCGAGCTCGGCTTCGCCGGCAGTAGTTCGAAGCTCGACCTGACCATAGCGGGCCGTCCGGTCTCCCGGCTTGCCGCCGGCCGGCCGGGCCCGGACGGGCGGAGGCAAGGCTTCTCGACCGCCGGCTGGATCGCGATCGGCGCCAGCGCCGCCATCATCGTCGGCGGAGTTCTGATCTTCGATTATCTCGGCGACCAGAGCGAGTGAGAGGGGAAATGAAGATGAAGATGATGATGATCGCGGCGCTGGCCGCCGCTCAGCTCTCGGCCGCGGCCGGTCCGGCGATCGCCGCGGAACTGCCGAACCCGGCAGCGGCGCCGCAAACGCGCTATGGGGAGGATGTCGAGCTCAACCTCGAGAACCGGCAGATGCCGGCGCTCGCCATCGGGGCCTCGCCGGCGCCGCTCCGCGCCGCGGCCCCTCGAGAAGAGGCGGAGGAGCCCAGGAAGAAGCGCAAGAGCACGGGCGACAAGGTGCTGACGGGCGCCGCCGTCGTCCTGGGCATCGGCGCACTGGCCGTGGGAAGCCTGCTGGTCGCGATCTTCGTCAATTGAGGGAAGGTTGCGCAACGCCGATTCCATTTCGTCATTGCGAGCCCTTCGACGCCACCTGCGGCGGCGCTCAGGATAAACTGCCGCTACGCGGCAGCGAAGCAATCCAATGGGCCTCGAAGGCTTGCTGGATTGCTTCGTCGCGACGCTCCTCGCAATGACGGAGTCAGGCGTTACGCGTCCATAGCTACATAGCCGGGCTCGGCCGCTACGCGCTCCAGCCAGCGTTCGACCGCAGGATAGCGGGAGAGCTCGAACCCGCCCTCGTCCGCCACATTGGTGTAGGCGTAGAGCGCGATGTCGGCGAGGCTGAGGCGGTCACCGACAAAGAAGGGGCGGCCGGAAAGATGCTCGTCCATCAGGCGGAGCGCGGCCTCGCCCGCCTCGCGCTTGCCCGGCAAAAGCGTGCGCTGAAAATCGTTCAGCTTGTCTTCGCCGACGAAGGCCGTCCAGAATCGCAGGGTCGCCACATTCGGCTCGTGATTATACTGCTCGAAGAACATCCAGCGGAGCATGTCCGCGCGGTCGAAGCGGTCCTCGGGCACCAATCCGGAGCCGTCGGCAAGATAGAAGCAGGCGGCATTGCTCTCCGGAATGAACCGGTCGCCGATCTGCAGCACGGGGATCCGCCCGTTGGGATTTACGTTGGCGAGGAACTCCGCCGTCCGAGTCTCACCGCTGAGGATATCATATTCCCGCCGCTCGACCGGCACCCCGAGCAGCGCCGCCGTCAGCCGGATCTTGTAGCAATTCCCGGACTGCGAATATTCGTGGAGGATCAGGTTCATCCGGTCCCTCTACGTCATTCCCGCGAAAGCGGGAATCCCGCTTCTCGCTTGCAGCGGCAGCGGCCGGGCCCAGGGTCCCCCCGCCCCTGCATGAAGACAAGCCCGCCCCTGCATGAAGACAAGGAAGCGGGATTCCCGCGTTCGCGGGAATGACGGGGTTAGTCCAACGCCTCCGTCATTCTCGCGAAAGCGCCCTGCGCGGGCGGCAACTTCATTCTCGTCGCGCACCTGGCTCCGGGCGCGCTATATCCGGCGGCGTCGGTCGGACTTCGGGAGAGAAAACGTGATGATCGGGAATGTCCCGCCGGGTCGATGGAAGCGGATTCGGAATCCGGTCGTCGACGAGCGCGCAGTCTTGAAGGCGGCGGCTCAACTCGATGCGACGAACGTGCCCGGGCGGATCGCCTGGATGAAGGACCACCACGCGAAGATGCTGAGCGCCGGAGCCCAGTTCTGGCGAAGCGTGGACTATCTCGTTGCCATGGTGGACGGTGCCGTCGTGCTGCCGCTGGATCGGCGGGCCGGGTGCCCCTCTGTCTGGTGGCTGCGAATCTATCGACACGACGGCAAGCGCATCCGCAATCACTGG
>DASQZF010000031.1:0-52663 GCA_035638835.1 Allosphingosinicella sp.
CTGGCGGCGGACGGCGTCGTCGACGCTTCCCGCCGGAGCGCCGATCCTGGCCGCGGCGAAGGCGATGTCCTGGCCCCTGCGCATCTGGCCCCAGACCTTGCGCTGCTCCGAACTCGCCTTTCCGAACACGAAGCTGCGCGAGATGTCGGACTGGTAGCCGTGGACCGTGCAGCCGCAGTCCATCAGCACCACCTCCCTTTCCCTCACCTGCTGCGGCTTGCCGGTGCCGTGGGGATAGGCGCTCGCCTCCCCGAGCAGGACGAGCGCAAATTCGGGACGCCCTCCAAGAGCGACGGTGGCGCCGTTCATGATCGCCCCGATCTCGGCGGGAGTCATCCCCTTCTCGATCCTCGAATAGGTGTGGCGGTAGGCGGCGAGCGTGACGTCGGCGGCCTTCTGCATCAGCGCGAGCTCGGCGGGCGACTTGATCATCCGGCAGCCGCGTACGACAGGCGCCCCGTTTCGGATCTCGACCCTCGGAATCGCCTTCCTAAGCCCGTCGACCGCGAAGAAGCGCACCGTCTCCTCGATCCCGACCGGGCGGGCGGCGACCTTGCGGTCGCGCAAGGCCCCGGCGACCAGCCTGAGCGGATCCTCATGCTCGACCCAGGTCCGCACCTCCGCCGGAACCGCGAGGCTCTCGCGCACCGAAGGCTCCTCGAAGAAGGGGGTGAAGATGACGGGTTCGCCCTCGACGGGGATCAGGGCGGCGGTCAGGCGCTCGCTTCGCCCCCAGCGGATCCCGGTGAAATAATCGAGCGAGGCGCCGGGCTCCACCAGGATCGAGCCGAGTCCGTGGCGGCGCATCAGCCCCCTCGCCTTTTCGAGCCTGGCCAGCCGCTCCGCCGGGCCGATCGGTGCGACGTCGCCGGTCATCCGCTTAAGGGCCGGCTCGGCGGCGGCGGCGAGCAGGGCCGAAGGGCGGGCGGAAAGCGTCGCTCCGGCGGCGAGCGCTCCGAGGGCGAAGCCGCGGCGACCGATTTCAGGCATAGGCATAAGGTCCACCCTTTCTGAGCGCCGCGCCATAGGCCGGGCGGGCGTGAATCCGCTCCAGCCAGTCGATCAGGTTCGGCCGGTTCTCGTCCAGTCCGGCCCGGTGGCGCGAGGCTTCGAGCGGGAAGCTCATCATGACGTCGGCGGCGGTGAAGGCCTCGCCGGCGAACCAGGGCCGGCCGGCAAGCTCGGTCTCCAGCCAGTCGAGATGCTGGTCGAGCATCTTCTGGACCGGCGCCCGCGCCGGCCGGCCGAGCAATCCCATCCGGCGGACGATCAGCATCGCAAGCAAGGGCGGCATCATCGAGCCCTCCGCATAATGGAGGAATTGGCGGTAACGCAGCCTGTCGTCCCGCTTCGCCGGAGGACCGAGGCGATTGTCCGCCTTTTCGACCAGATATTCGACGATCGCTCCGGTCTCGGCCACGATCCTGCCTTCGCCCGCCCCGGACCCCGATCCGGGGTCCTCGATCATCGGCGACTTGCCGAGCGGATGGACCCGCCTCAGCTCGGGCGGCGCCAGCATCGTCTTGCGGTCGCGCTCGTAGCGGCGCACTTCGTAGGGCAGGCCAAGCTCCTCGAGCAGCCAGAGGATGCGCTGCGAGCGGCTGTTCTCGAGATGGTGGACGACGATCATCGATTGTTCCTGTGGCACAAGGCGGCGACCTCCCTGACGAGCTTGGCGGCGAGGACGGCGGTCACTCCGTCGCGGTCGCGCGAGGGATTATATTCGACGATGTCGGCGCCGACGATGGGGGCCCGGACCCGGTCGAGCACCGCCAGCACGTCCCGGACGGAAAGCCCGCCCGGCTCGTGGTGCGACACGCCCGGGGCGAAAGCGGGGTCGAAGCCGTCAAGGTCGATGCTGATATAGAGCGGGCCGTCGGGAAGCGGCACCGCCTCGGGCGAGAAACGCCGCATCTCGACGATCTCCACTCCGAACCGCTCCGCCTGCTCGCGGCAATGGCGGTTCAGGGTCCGGATCCCGACCTGGACCAGCCGCCGGGCGAGGCCCCGCTCCATGATCCGGGCGAAAGGGGAAGCGTGGGAGCGGGGATTGCCCTCGAAATCGTCGTAGAGGTCGGGATGGGCATCGAAATGAAGGATGTCGACCGGGCGGTGGCGGTCGGCCAGCGCCTCGATCGCGGGGAAGGTGATCGAATGGTCGCCGCCGAGGACCAGCGGGACCGCGCCGTCGGAGGCGGCCCTGGCGACTGCGGCCGAGATCAGGGCGTCGTCGCCGTCGGCTTCGGTGAGAGGCAGGTCGCCGAAGTCGCCGAGTCGGACGTCGAGGCCAAGCTCCACTCCGGACTCGGCGGCCATGTTGCCATGGTCGGACCGAAGCGCGGCCCGAATGAGCGGGGGCGCGAGGGCGGGGCCGCGAAGGAACGAGGAATGGCGATCGGTTGGAGCCCCTATCAGCCGAAGCTCGGGAATGCCGCCTCTCATCGCGCCTTCGCTCTCCATGGGCCGCGTCTGTGGAGAGGACCGCCCGCCTTGTCCAGCGTTCGGCGGCGCGGAGCCCGGCCGTCACCTGGAACTTGTTTCAGGGTCCAGTCCGTCGCCCGTCCAGGCGTCAGGCCGTTGGACGAGCGCATCCGTGCAACTCCCGGCGCCCAGGCGCCCTTTTTTGAAGAGAAGGCGCGAAGGTACAAGGAAAAGGTGCGGCATCCCCGCTCCTCTTTTTCCTTGTACCTTCGTGCCTTCTCTCCAAAATTCCAGGGCCTGCCGGCCCATTCGAGAATGCGCTCGATCCACAGCGACCGACCACGGCGCGGCCGGACCCTGGATGCTGAAACGAGTTCAGCATGACGTATGTGGATCGGCAGGCGATTTCGCGGAACCGGACCCGGTTGGCATCGTCTAAGCGCCTTCCCACCTCAAGGACCGAAATGCTCCAGCCCCCCCGCCCTCCTCTGGCCGACGCTCGCCCGGGCTTCCGCGAGTTCGTGGTCATCATCGCGGGCCTGATGTCCCTCAACGCGCTCGCCATCGACGCGATGGTTCCGGCCCTCCCCGCGATCGGCGAGGCTTTGAAGGTCGCCGACGAGAACAGCCGCCAGCTCGTCGTCTCGCTCTACGTGCTCGGATTCGGGCTCAGCCAGATCCTCTACGGGCCGCTGTCGGACCGGTTCGGGCGAAAGCCGGTGCTGATCGTCAGCCTCGTCCTCTATGTCGTCTTCGCGCTGACCTGCTGGGCGGCGCCGAGCTTCGATCTGCTGCTCGCCGCCCGGATGGCGCAGGGCGGAGCGGCGGCCTCGACCCGGGTGCTGGTCGTCTCGATCGTCCGCGACCGGTTCGAGGGTCCGCAAATGGCCCGGATCATGTCGCTGGCCTTCCTCGTCTTCCTGCTGGTTCCGATGCTCGCTCCGGTCTTCGGCCAGCTCACCCTGCTCGTCGCCTCGTGGCGCGCCATCTTCTTCGGGCTGGCGCTGGGCGGCGCGATCATGCTGGTCTGGACCGTCATTCGGCTGCCCGAGACCCTTCGGCCCGAATATCGGCGGCCGCTCAATGCGAAGACGATCTGGGACGGCACCCGGCAGACTTTGAGCGACCGCCAGTCCCTCGGCTACACGCTCGCCTTCACCCTGATGATGGCGAGCCTGATGGGCTATATCAATTCGATCCAGCAGATCGTCTTCGACGTCTTCCGGCGGCCCGAGCTGATCGCCGCCACCTTCGCCGGAGTGGCTCTGCCCATGGCCTTCACCTCCTGGCTGAACTCGAGGATCGTCGAGCGGATCGGGACCCGCCGGGTCGCCCATGCCGGGCTCGCTCTGTTCACACTGTCGGCCCTGGTCCATCTCGGGATCGTCCTGACCGTCGGCGAGGGCCTGTGGCTGTTCATCGCCATGCAGGGCCTGACCATGGCCTGCTTCGGCCTCGCCTCCGCCAATTTCGGTTCCCTGGCGATGCAGCCCCTGGGCCACGTCGCCGGTACCGCGTCCTCGGTCCAGGGGACGATTGGGACGATCGGCGGAGCGCTTCTCGGACTCCTCGTCGGCCAGAGCTTCGACGGAAGCCTGGTCCCGATGGTCGGCGCCTTCGCCGCATTCGGAGCGATCGGAATGCTCATCCTGGTCTGGACCGAACGGGGACGGCTGTTCGGGCAGGGCTAAGTCCACGGCTGCGGCTGAACGACTTTGCGCCGGGCCCGGGCCGAAAGCCCTTTAGGGTTCGCACAAAGGCACGAAGGCGCAAAGGGGCCCGCCCATGCCATTCTACGACCATTTTGAACTGGCTGAGGAATAAGCCGCTACGCGGGTTCTTTGAGTCTTTGCGCCTTTGTGCGAACCCAATCTTCTTTCTTCATACCGCCTGTCCGGAGCCGGGCGAAGTTCATGAAGTTCACGGTCTCGCGCTAAACGTCGTCCTCGGGGCTCGGGCCGGCCATCAGGGCCTCGGCCACCTCGTCGGTCTTGCCGCGGATGGCGCGCTCGAGGCGCTCGGCAACTTCCGGATTTTCCTTGAGGTAGGTCTTCGAATTCTCGCGGCCCTGGCCGATCCGGATCGAATCGTAGCTGAACCAGGCGCCCGACTTCTCGACGATGCCGGCCTTGACCCCGAGGTCGAGGATCTCGCCGACCTTCGAGATGCCTTCGCCGTACATGATGTCGAACTCGACCTGCTTGAACGGCGGCGCGACCTTGTTCTTCACGACCTTCACCCGTGTGGTGTTGCCGACAATGTCGTCCCGGTCCTTGATCTGGCCGGTGCGGCGGATGTCGAGCCGGACGCTGGCGTAGAATTTCAGAGCGTTGCCGCCGGTCGTCGTCTCCGGGTTGCCGTACATCACTCCGATCTTCATCCGAAGCTGGTTGATGAAGATCACCAGGCACTTGGACTTGGAGATCGAGCCGGTCAGCTTCCTCAGCGACTGCGACATGAGCCGGGCCTGGAGGCCGACATGGCTGTCGCCCATCTCGCCCTCGATCTCGGCGCGGGGGACGAGCGCGGCGACCGAATCGACGACCAGCACGTCGACCGCGTTGGAGCGCACCAGCGTGTCGGTGATCTCGAGCGCCTGCTCGCCGGTATCGGGCTGGGAGACGATCAGCTCGTCGACATCGACCCCGAGCTTGCGGGCGTAGACCGGATCGAGAGCATGCTCGGCGTCGACGAAGGCGGCGGTTCCGCCGGCCTTCTGGGCCTCGGCGATGACGTGGAGCGCGAGCGTGGTCTTGCCCGAGCTTTCCGGCCCGTAGACCTCGATCACCCGGCCGCGCGGAAGCCCGCCGATTCCGAGCGCGATGTCGAGCCCGAGCGAGCCCGTCGAGATGGTTTCGATCTCGACCGCCTCGCGCGAGCCCAGCTTCATCGCGCTGCCCTTGCCGAATGCTCGGTCGATCTGCGCCAGCGCGGCCTCGAGGGCCTTCTGCCTGTCCATATTGTCCGTTTTTCCAACCACCTTGAGTGAAGCCGCCATGGCCCGCATCCCCTATTGCCTCTGCGCCGTCCATTCAACGCGATATGTGAACGATGGCGCTGATGTACACCCTGTGTTCTACGAGAACAAGAGGAAAACGCCTAGCCATCCTACGCTTTCCCGAGCGCCATCCAAAAATCGCATCGAGTTGGGCCGGATCGGGACCTCATCCGGCCTTGTCCGCCCCGGCCTTTGCTGGCAATCGTCCGGCTCGTTACTCGGGAAGAGCGCCGATGCCCGTTCCGCCAAGATCCTTTCGCACCCTTCCCGCCGTGGTCCTGGCCGTTCTCGCCGTGCTGCTGGTTCCGTCCGCCGCCGAGGCCCAGGCTCCGGCCAAGCTGCCGGAGGCTCCCGCCGACGCCATTTCCAGGCGGTGCCGCTCGTCCGACCTCCCCAAAGAGAGGGACTGCTATGCGGCCGCGCTCGACGAGAGGCTGGCAAGCGGCGGTCCGGCGCCGGTGCTCGAGCTTCTCGACCGCCTCGCCGAGATCGACCCCGACGTCCGCCGCGACGGACATTTCTACGCGCACCGAATCGGAATATCCGCGCTGAAATCCCCCGCCGAGGTGGGCCGGGTGTTCGCGACCTGCACTCCGGCCTATCAGTCGGGCTGCTATCACGGAGTCATCCAATCCTATTTCATCGCGACGCAGAGGGACGGCGGCGGGGTCACCACTGAAAGCGTCGATACGCTGTGCAGCGACTATCGGGGGAAGCGGGTGGACCTGCTTTTCCAATGCACCCACGGCCTCGGCCATGGCCTCGCCATCCTCTACGGCCACGACCTTCCCCGAGCGCTGAGCTCCTGCGACCTGCTCGGTCGCGAGCCGGAACGGGAGATGTGTTACGCCGGCGCCTTCATGGAGAGCCTCGTCAACGCGACCCATCCCCATAGCGTCACGCCCGGAAAAGCGGAGCGCGGGCCGAAGTCGAAGGCCGGGACGGCGGCCGGCTATGCCGGGCACGGTGGGCACGGTGGGCACGGTGGGCACGGTGGGGCGAGCGCCGGAACCGCGCCGGCGAAGGCTCCGTTCCGGGCGCTCGATCCGGCCGACCTCCATTATCCCTGCTCCGTGATGGACGAGAAATATTCGATCGCCTGCTACACGATCCAGACCTCGGCCATGCTTCACCACAGCCCGGGCGACGTCGGCCGCGCCGCCACGGAATGCGGGCGGGCTCCGGCCAAGGCGCGGCCAGCCTGCTTCATCAGCCTCGGGCGCGACGTCAGCGCGATCGCCCAGGGCAACAATGCGGAGGCCGTCCGGCTGTGCGGGCTCGCCGAGGCGCAGTTCCGGTCCTCCTGCCACCACGGAGTCGTCGGCTCGATCATCAACATGAACGCGAGTCCGGCCGAGGGTATTCCCTATTGCCGGACGGTGGCCGAGCCTGAGAGCAAGCGCGCCTGCTATGCCACGGTGGGCCTTCAGGCGCTCGCCTTGCCGGACGCTCAGGCGAAGCGGGAGCAGGCGTGCCGCCTCGCCGAGGCGGAACTGGTGGACATCTGCCTGGGACGCACTCCACCTTCGCCGGGTGGCGCGCTGCAGGCTTCCCCGTCCAAGCGGGTCGTCTCACAAATTGGTGCCAGGCACCAATTTCCACCGGCACCGGGGGGCACCGCTTTTTAGAAATCGGTGCCTGGCACCAATTTCCGCGTGATGTTTAGAAATCGGTGCCTGGCACCAATTCCCGCGTGGTGCCTGGCGCCGGTTTCTAAATTTCGGTTTACGATGTAAAATGGTGTGCTTTTCCTCGTTTTCGGGTTATAACGCCCGATGCCCCGCAGCATCCGCCTCGTCGTCCCAGGTGCGCCTCATCACGTTACCCATCGGGGCAACCACCGCCAGCGCACCTTTTTCTCCGACGGGGATTATCGTCTCTATATCCGCTATCTGCTGGAAGCCTGCGCGGCGACGGGCGCGGCGGTCTGGGCCTGGTGCCTGATGCCCAATCACGTCCACCTCGTGCTGGTCCCCGCCGACGAGAAGGGGCTCAGTGGGACGCTCCACCGCACTCAGGGCCGCTACACGCGCGCGATCAACGCCCGCGAAAAGTGGGACGGCCAGCTTTGGCAGGGACGCTTCGCGTCGTTCGTCATGGACGAGGAGCATCTCCTCGCCTGCGCCCGTTACGTCGAGCTCAATCCAGTCCGGGCCGGACTCGTCGCGCGCGCCTCCGACTGGCCCTGGTCGAGCGCCGAAGCCCATCTCGGCGGTCGGCCCGATCCGCTCACCGATTCCGGCCCCTTGCTCGAGCGATGGCCCGACTGGCGGTCGATTCTGGAGGCCGGCGAAGACGAGCAGACCCTCCAAATGATTCGAGAGCGGGAGCGTAGCGGCCGCCCGCTCGGCGGCGACGCCTTCCTCGCTCAGGTGGCCGGCGCCACGGGAATGCCGCTCCTTCGCCGTAGACGCGGGCGTCCGCCCCGGGCTCTGGTAATCGCGCAGACCTCGTAACCGGCGTGGCAGTTTGGTGCCTGGCACCCTTTAGCGGCCATATGCAAATCGTGCCTGGCACCATTTAGCGGGCCTATGAAGGTCCTCAACCTCCGGTATCTCTCGAACCTCGCGCCTTCCAGTGCCTCGTCGATCGGTGCCGCGCACCATTTCGCCTGAGACAGAGTGGGTGCTGAGACATAATTGGTGCCAGGCACCAATTTCTAGGCAGGCACCAATTTCTAGGCGGTGACGGGTCGGTAAGGACCTCGGTCTAGGCTGCGGCCCATGGCGATCCCGATCCTCGCTTTGCTGCTTCTGCTGGTGAACCTGGTCACCCTGTTCCGCTTCCGGGAGGACAAGAGGCGGGCCGTGGCGGGGGCGTGGCGGGTCCCCGAGTCGACCTTGCCGGGCCTCGCCGCGATCGGCGGGACCCCGGGGGCGCTGCTCGCCTGCCGGCTCTTCCGCCACAAGACCCGCAAGCAGCCCTCCGCGACCCTGCTCCCGCTCACCGGGGCGATCCAGGCCGGGGCGCCGGCCGGCTTCCTCCCGGGCTGACCCTTGCCGCCCCACGGCGGCCGCTCTATCGAGTCGGCCGATGCCTCGCCTTTTCCCGCACCGCCACCTGCTCGGGATCGAAGCGCTCAGCGCCGAGGACATCGGCTTCCTGCTCGACGAGGCCGAGCCCTGGGTCGAGTTCAACCGAAGCGCTCGAAGGGCGGACCGGCGCCTCGAGGGTCTCACCCAGTTCAACCTCTTCTTCGAAAGCAGCACCCGGACGCTCTTCTCGTTCGAGGTGGCGGGCAAGAGGCTCGGAGCGCAGGTGGCGAACTTCCACCCCGGCGGATCGAGCGTCCGCAAGGGCGAGAGCCTCATCGACACCGCGCTCACGCTGGGCGCGATGAGACCCGACGTGGTGATCGTCCGGCACGGCGAGACGGGCGCGCCGAACCAAGTCGCGCAAGCGATCGACTGCCCAGTGATCAACGCGGGCGACGGCACCGGCGAGCATCCGACCCAGGCCCTTCTCGACGCCCTTACCATGCGCAGGCGCAAGGGACGGATCGAAGGGCTCGAGGTCGCGATCTGCGGCGACATCCGCCACAGCCGGGTGGCCGGGTCCAACCTGAAGCTTTTGCCGAAGCTGGGCGCCAAGGTTCGGCTGGTCGGGCCCCCTTCCCTGCTCCCCGCCGAGGACGGGGGGTTCCCGGCTTTCGCCGATTTCGACGAGGGCATAGCCGGCTGCGACGTCGTGATGATGCTGAGGATACAGCGCGAGCGGATGGAGGAGAGCGTCTCGGGGAGCCTCGCCGATTTCCACGCGCTTTACGGGCTGACCATGAAGCGGCTCGAGCGGGCGGCGCCGGATTCGATCGTCATGCATCCGGGGCCGATGAACCGGGGCGTGGAGATAGACGGCGAGGTCGCCGACCATCCCACCCGGTCGGCGATATTGGAGCAGGTCGAAATGGGCGTCGCGGTGAGGATGGCGGTGCTCGACGTCCTGACGAGAGCGAGGCGGGGCTAGGCCTCCCCTCCCTGCAAGGGAGGGGCCGGGGGTGGGTCCGGCCGAAGGCCGCCGAAAATCCGAGGCTGAGGGCTCGCTTCGCTCGCACCCACCCCTGACCCCTCCCTTGCAGGGAGGGGAGAAGTCAGCCCCTGCGCGCGGTCGCGTAGCGGCCGGCCCAGCGGACCGGGGCGTCGCCCGCGACGGTGCGGACGAAGCAGGCTCCGCCCTTGGCCCGAATCGAGCGGCAGGTGCGGCCCGCCGCCTCGCGGCTCGCGAAGCCCGCGACCGAGAGGCGATGGAGCGTGCCCCGGCCCGGAACGCTGACCGTGGTGCTTAGCGGGGTCAGTTCGGCGAAGCCGAAGCGATTCAACATCTGAGCCCAGGCCTTCTCGACCGAGGTCGAGGAGGAAAAGGCGCCGAGCTGGACGGCGAAGCGGCCGGGGCCGGACTGGGCCGAGCGGGCGACACGGCTCGGAGCCTCGAAGCGGGGAGCGAGCGGAGCGATCGTCCGGGCCGGGGCGGCCGCGGAGGGCAAGGGCGTGACGAGGGAGTCGACCGCTTCGGCGTAAAGGGGGCGGGTCTCCTCGGCGGGCGCCGGAGCGGCGGCCTCGGCGGCGGCGCGCTCGCTGACCCATAAAGGCAGATCGGTGGTGGCGAGCTGGACCGGCTCGGCCTTCGCCGCAGGTTCCGACCGGGCGGGGAAAGCGGGCTCCGGAGCGGTCTCGGCCTGGGCGAGGGCCGGCGCGGCGGTCACCGTCTCCGACTCGGGCTCGGGCAAGGGCGAGAGCTGGGGCCCGGCCGCGGCGAAAGCGGTCCCGTCGGACCTGACCGGCGCCAGAGCGAGCCGGACCGGCTGGCCCGGGTCCTGGGCGGGAGTGACCCCGAGCAACGCCGCGACCTGGGTCGGTCCGCCGCCGGGCAAAGCGAGCGCCGCCCATTCCTGCATCCGGGCGCCGAGATCGGCGGGCGAGAGGTCCTGCGCGGCGACGGTGCGGGCTTTTTCCCAGTCGCCGGCAAGGGCGTAGGAGAGAGCGAGATTCTGGCGGGTGCGGCCGGTGACTCCGGGCGCCCGGGCCGCGGGCTCGAGCAGCTCGATCGCTCGGCCGGGGTCGCCGGCAAGAGCGTAAGCGAGGCCGATGTCGGCAGGAGAGGCGGTCTCGGCGAGCCGGTCCAGCTCCGCGATCGCGCCGGCCGGCCGGCCGAGCGCGATTCGGGTGAGAGCGATGCTGAACGAAGCTCGGGAATTGGAGGGATCGAGCTGCTGGACGTCCGCGAAGGTCGCTTCGGCGGACTGGAAGCGGCCGTTCTTCAGATAGAGATCTGCGAGCATCATGCGGTAGCCGACGTCGCGCGGGCTGAGCTCGACCGCGCGTTCCGCGAAGCCGAGCCCCTTGGCGAATTCGCCCTTCCGAACCGCCTCCTGGGCCCTGGCGAAGAGCGAAGACGCATCCTGCTCCGATTTCGGCGCTTTGGCCGAGGCCGAGGCCAGGCGGGTGCCGGGAGATCCGCAGGCGACCATGGTGGTGCCGATCGCCAAGGCGGAGACCGCGAACTTCAGTGCGACGCTCTTGTTCATCTTACCCACTCCGCTCAACGCTGTTCGGACTGCCCGGGCACGTGCCCCGAAAGGGCCTCCAGCTCGGGAAGCGAATTCAGGAAATCATCGAGCGCCTCGGTGACCAGCTGCTGCGCGGAACGGCGCGACAGGGCGCAGGCGAGACGCAGTTTCAGATGGCGCTCCGGATCGAGGCGAAGCGTGAACGCGGCCTTGGCCCTGACCGCGGGCGCGCTCGAGCGGGCCGGGGTCGTGCGGGCCGGGGCCGAACGGGAACGGGGGAGCTTGACGACCCGCGATTCGATCGGCGCCTGAACTTCGGGCTCGGGCTCCGGCTGGGCTTCGGGCTGGGCTTCGGGCCGGGACGGGGCTTCCGCCTCCGGGGCCTGGAGCTCGGCTTCGGGCTTGGGCTCGGGAACGGGCTCGGGCTCGGGAACGAGCATGGGCTGGACCGGGGTAAGCCGGGCGTGGAGCTCGCGCTGCTGCTCGACCACCGCGGGCGGTTCCGAGTGGGTCCGTCCGCCGGGCGCCGGAGTCAGCGCCTCGATCGAGCTCGGCACATGCTCGGGAAGCTCGTGCGCCTCGTTGATGTCGTGGAGCGCTCCGGGCGCATGGCCCATGTCGTTCCAGCCCAGGTCCTCGAGGCTGGAGCCGAAGCTTCCGAAACCCTGCGGACGCATTGCGGGCTTGGCGGCGCCCTTGCGGGCGAGGAGGCCGGAAGAGAGCGAAGCGAAGGGCTTGGTCTCGGCCATCTGTCCCACTCCTTACTGGCCGACCACGCGGCGGCCGAAGCCCCCGGCGGGTCGAGCGCTGGTGGGATGGGCGGCGAAGCCCTGCTGCGGCGCCGAGAAGACGGTGCGTCGGAAATTCTTCTCGAGCCGGTCGGCGACATATTCCCAGAGCTCGACCACCTCCTTGGCGGACTTGCTGTTGGGATCGACCTCCATCACCGTCCGGCCGTCGATCATCGAGGCGGCGTAGTCGGTGCGGTGGTGCAAGGTGACCGGTGCGACGGTGCCGTGCTGCGAGAGCGCTACCGCGGCCTCGTAGGTGATCCGCGCCTTGGGCGTCGCGGCGTTGACGACGAAGATGAGCGGCTTTCCGGCGCGCTCGCACAGGTCGACGGTGGCTCCGACCGCGCGAAGGTCGTGCGGGCTCGGCCGGGTCGGGATGAGGATCAGCTCGGCGACCTGGATGACGCTCTGGATCGCCATGGTGATTGCCGGAGGCGTATCGATCACCGCGAGCTTGAAGCCCTGCTGACGCAGGATCTCGAGATCGGCCTGGAGCCGGGCGACCGTGGTCTGGGCGAAAGCGGGCATCTCGGCCTCGCGTTCGTTCCACCAGTCGGCCAATGATCCCTGCGGATCGATATCGATCAGGCAGACCGGGCCCGCACCCGCCCTTTCCGCCTGGACGGCGAGATGGCCGGACAAGGTGGTCTTGCCGGATCCCCCCTTCTGCGACGATAGTGCCAAAACGCGCATGTTTTCCCCTCGGGCTCGCGAACCTTGCCCTCCGTTTGCGCCGCCTTTGGCTAAAATCCGGTTAACGCGAATGCGGGGAACGGGCCTATTTTCCACACCCGTTCCTGAGCTTCCTTGCACCCGTTCGCCCTGAGCCTGTCGAAGGGCTCTCCTTTCTTTCCGGCAGGGAGGGAAAGTAGACGGCTTCGACAAGCTCAGCCCGAACGGGGGGGATGGGAGGGCCTCCCCGACCGGCGGAGGTCTATGCTAAGGGCGAATTAAGGATTTTCGGCTAGCTGCCGCACTTGAAAACCCTGTCCCGCGCGGGAGATATGATGATGCGCTTTACCGGTCGGCCATTCCTCGCAGCCTGTGCGGCTTCGGCCCTTATTGTCCTCGGCGCCCAGGCGGGCACCGGCGCTGCTCCGTCCGACGTCAAGGCGGGCATCGACCGCTGGAGCCGAGGCGATTATGCCGGGGCGATCGCGCAATGGCGGCCGCTCGCCGACGCCGGCAATGCCGATGCCCAGTTCAACCTCGGCCAGGCCTACAAGCTTGGCCGCGGGGTCCCCGCCAATGCCGCGACGGCGCAGAGCTGGTACCAGAAGGCCGCCCGCCAGGGGCATGAGCAGGCCCAGGTCAATGTCGGGCTGCTCCTCTACAATGCCGGCCGCAAGCAGGAGGCCCTGCCCTGGATCCGCAAGGCGGTGGAGCTGGGCGACCCGCGGGCGCAATATATCCTGGGAACCGAGCTGTTCAACGGCGACCTGGTCTCCAAGGACTGGCCGCGCGCTTATGCGCTGATGCTCCGCGCCGCCGATGGCGGAGTTCCGCCGGCCGCCGACAATCTGAGGTCGATGGAGCGCTTCATCCCGGCCGACCAGCGCCGGCAGGGAGTCGTCCTCGCCCAGCGCATCGGAAAGCCGAGCGGTCCGGGCGGAATGATGACCAACGTCTTCCCGTCCGCAGCGGTCGCGGCGCCGACCAAGCGCCCCGTTCCGGCCAAGGCGGTCGGTCCGGCGCCGCGCCCCGCCGCTCCGGCTCCGGCCGCCGCGGGCGGCCGCTGGCGGGTGCAGCTCGGCGCCTTCGAAAGCTCGGCCAATGCCCAGCGCGCCTGGGCCGGGCTGAAGGGCAAGGTCGGAGCCTTCGGGCCGCTTCAGCCCAATTACGTCGCGGCCGGAGCGGTCACCCGGCTCCAGGCCGGACCGCTGGCGAGCCGGGCCGCCGCCGACCGGATCTGCGCGGCCGCCAAGGCGGCCGGCGCGGCCTGCTTCCCGGTCGCGCCTTAACCGATTTTTCGTGCGTACCCGCTTATGGTCCTCCTGTTGATTGGGGGGACGAGCATGGCGGCGGTCGGGAGGATCGGGAGCAACAGCCGGATGGCGACGCGCTGGCGGCGGCGGAGGATGTGCATCCTCGTCGCCGGAGCGGCGGCGCCGGCCGCGCTCAGGACCGTCTCGGCCAGCGGCGCCTTCCTCGAGACCAACGCGCGTCCTGCCTTGGGAGCCTCCGTCGAGCTTCGCCATCCCGAGGCCGGGGCGATCGCAGCGACGGTTCGCGGAATCGGCCCGGACGGAGTGGAGCTCGCCTTCCATTGCTCGGAAGCCTCGGTGGCTTTCGCCCTCACCGCCATCGCCGCGGACATGAGCCGGCCGTAAAGCGCATCCGTCCGTAATTGGTGCCAGGCACCGATTACGTAAATGGTGCCAGGCACCGATTATGGCGCGACATCGCCGGGAGGATTTTCAGTGCTCCCACTCGCTCCGCGCCCAGCCCTGCGCGTAGAGGAGGGCGGTGAGGTCGTTGTGGACGATCGCGGCATCGGCCGCCGCGGCGGCGGCAGGCTTGGCGTGATAAGCCACCCCCAGGCCCGCCTCCTTCAGCATCGGAACGTCGTTGGCGCCGTCGCCGACCGCCAGCGCTTCGTCGGGACGAAGGCAGAGCTCGGCCGCCGCGTCGAGCAGAGCGCCGCGCTTGCCCTCGGCGCCGACGATCGGCCCTTCGACCCGACCGTCGAGCCTTCCCGCCGCCACGCCCAGCCGATTGGCCACCACCCGGTCGAAGCCGATCTGAGCGCCGACCGGATCGGCGAAACGGGTGAAGCCGCCTGAGACCAGGAGAGTGAAGGCCCCTTCCCGCTTCATCGTCCGGACCAGCGCGACGGCGCCGGGAGTCAGCCGGACCCGCTCCGCGAGGCATTGCTCGATCGCCCCTTCCTCGAGCCCGACGAGAAGAGCGACCCGCTCGGCGAGCGACGCCTCGAAGCCGATCTCGCCCCGCATCGCCCGCTCGGTCACCGCCGCCACCTCCGCCATCGCTCCGGCATAGTCGGCCAGCTCGTCGATGCACTCGACGGTGATCATCGTCGAATCCATGTCCGCCACCAGCAGGCGTCGGCGGCGCGACGCCTCGCCCTGGACCACCACGTCGATCCCGTCGAACAGTCCCTCGAGCAGCCGGCGGGCGGCGGTCGGACCGGCCGCGAAGAGCAGGTCGCAGGCCTTGTCCTCCTCGATCCAGCTTCGACCGTAAGGCGCCATTCCGGCCGCGGCGAGAGCGTCGGCGGCCGCGGAAATATCCCCTCCGGCGAGGCGATCCTTTGCTATCAGGGTGGCGATGAACATGGCTTCTTCTTCGAAACTGCGGCTGGCGCTTATCGCGGGGCCGACGGCCAGCGGCAAGTCGGCCCTGGCCCTTGCCCTGGCCCAAGGCTTCGGAGGCACCGTGATCAACGCCGACAGCGCTCAGGTTTATTCGGATCTTCGCATAATCTCGGCCCGGCCGGTTCCGGAGGACGAAGCCAGCGCCCCGCATCGATTGTACGGATACAGGGATTCAGCTTTGCCCTGCTCGGCCGCCGACTGGGCCGCCGACGCCAAGGCCGCGATCCGCGAGGCGCACGAGGCGGGCCGGCTTCCAGTCCTGGCCGGAGGCACCGGCCTCTACGTCCGGACGCTGCTCGACGGGATCGCTCCGGTCCCGGAGATCGATCCGGAGATTCGGGCGGCGGTCCGGTCATACACCGTGCTTCATAATCATGCGGCGCTGGAGCGCGAGGATCCGGAGGCGGCGGCGCGGCTCCGGCCGTCGGACTCGACCCGGGTGGCGCGCGCCCTGGAAGTGGTCCGTTCGACCGGACGGCCGCTGGCGGACTGGCAGAAGGAGCGCTCGGGCGGGATAGCGGCGGAGGTGGAGCTGGTCCCGCTCCTGCTCCTGCCGCCTCGCAACTGGCTCTACGAACGCTGCGACCGTCGTTTCGAAGAAATGATGTCGGACGAAGGTCTTGAGGAGGTTCGCTCACTTCTTGAGCGAGGACTGAACCCGATGCTTCCGGCGATGCGGGCGATCGGGGTGCGCGAGATCGCCGCCTATCTGCAGGGGGCGCTGAACCGCCGGGAAGCGCTCGCCGCGGGACGGACCGCCACCCGCCAATATGCCAAGCGCCAATATACCTGGTTCTCCCGCCAGCCCCCGGCCGACTGGCCGAGGTACCGGGAGGCGATCCGGAATCCCGTCGAGCTGCTATCCTTCTTCCGGTCGGGCTGAGCTTGTCGAAGCCCCGCCCTTCCGACTACCGGGGACAAAGGAAAGCCCTTCGACGAGCTCGGGGCGAACGGAGTGGCGGAGCCCATGCGGGTGTATCTCGATGCCGATTGCGACCTCGAGCCGATCCGGGGCCGACGGGTCGCGGTGGTCGGCTACGGCAACCAGGGACGGGCCCAGGCGCTCAACCTGCGCGACAGCGGAGTCTCCGTAACGATCGGGCTCCCGCGAGGTTCAGCGAGCCGCGCCCGGGCCGCCGGGGACGGATTTGACGTCATGACGGCGGCGCAAGCCTCTGAAAAGGCGGACGTCGTGGTGATGCTCGCGGCCGACGAGCTCCATTCCCGGATCTACGCCGAGGAGGTGGCTCCGAACCTCGCCGAGGGGGCCGCCCTGGTCTTCGCCCATGGCCTGAGCATCCGCTTCGCACTGATCGAGCCGCGGCCGGACCTCGACATCCTGCTCGTCGCGCCCAAGGGTCCCGGAACCGCGCTCAGGCGCGGATATGAGCAGGGCGGCGGACTCATCGCCCTGTTCGCGGTCCACCAGGATCCGACCGGCCGGGCCGAGGCCCTCGCCTTGTCCTATGCCTCGGCGATCGGAAGCGGCCGGGTCGGGATCCTCGGGACCAGCTTCGCCGAGGAATGCGAAGCCGATCTGTTCAACGAGCAGGCGGTGCTTTGGGGCGCGATCCCCGAGCTCATCCATGCCGGCTTCGAGACTTTGGTGGACGCCGGGTTCTCGCCTGAAATCGCTTATTTCGAATGCCTTACCGAAGTGAAGTTGATAGCCGATCTCATCTATGAACGCGGCATCGCCGGGATGCGCGAGGCGATCTCCAACACCGCCGAGTTCGGAGCACTGAAGGGCGGCACGAGGATCGTCACCGCCGACACGAGGACCGAGATGCGCCGGATCCTTCGCGAGGTCCGGGGCGGCGGATTCGTCAAGGAGCTGATCGCCGATTCGGAAGCCGGCTATCCCCGGCTCAAGGCGAGCCGGGCGCAGGCCGCCGCCCACCCGATCGAGCAGGTCGCGGCCCGGCTCAAGGCGCTTTCGACCGCCCGCGATGGCTGAGGCCCGAGCCTGGACGGCGCGCCGACTGATCGAGGCGCTCTTCTTCGGAATCGTCGCCCTCGGGATGATCAAGGCCGCCCGTGACTTCTGGTACGACCGCCGGTTCCCCGAGCGGTTCATCCAGGTACGGCTCGGAATGGACTCGCGGGCCGTGCCCGGCCTGCTCGGCACGCCCCGCTGGGAAGGCGCCTGCGCCGGCCGGGTCCGCTACCTGCCCAGGGAGGATTGCTCGAGGGAGCTCGGCTATTCCTCCGCCTTCGCCCCGATCCGCCCGGTCCATTACATCGTCCAGGTCGACCGAAGCGGGAAGGTGATCGAGGCCGAGCCGGTAAGGTGGCGGTAGAGGGGGTCGCAGTCGGGTGTTAGTCCCTCCCCTTCAGGGGAGGGGTTGGGGTGGGGGCTGTCCGCTCGCCTCACCGGCGTCGGCGAACATTCTCCCCCACCTTCCCCAACCCCTCCCCTGAAGTGGAGGGGCTTTGCCTCCGCGCACTTCACAACGGGGAAGCAAAGGTCCGGAAGCGGGAGAGGGCTTTGAGAATCCGCCGGCGACGGAGCCGATTGACGCCGATCCGGCCTTGAGCTTATCCGCTTTGCGCGATGAGCGTTAGCCCCCGCCCCGCCTGGCTTCCGCCTCCCGACGGCTCGCGCGACCTTCGGGTCGAGGATCCGACGAACCTTTGGGTCGTGCATCTCATCGGCCGGATGCTTCTTCCGCTGGCTCTGAAAGCGAGGGTCTCGGCCAACATGGTATCGATCGCCGGCCTCGCAGTCGGGACCTGCGCCGCACTCGCCTATCTGGGCTGGCGCGACCCGGCGCTCGCGACGCTGGGCTTCCTTCTCACCATCGCCTGGCTGGTGTTAGACGGCCTCGACGGGATGGTCGCCCGGGCCACCGGCACCGCAAGCCCGCTCGGCCGGTTCCTCGACGGCCTTTGCGACCACGGCGTGTGCCTGATCCTCTACCTCGCGCTCGGAGCGGCGATCGACACTCCGGAGGCCTGGATCACCGGGACGATCGCGGGCCTCGTCCACGGCGTCCAGGCGAACCTCTTCGAGAGCGAGCGCGCCCGCTATCACCGCCGGGTCCGCGGCGACCCGGGAGGCGAGGCCCGCGCCCCGTCGGCGAACGCGGCGATGCGGCTCTACGACCGGCTGGCGGGCTCGCTGGACCGGGTCGCCGGCCGCTTCGACGGGGCGCTCGCCTCCGCTCCCGACCGGCGCGCTTTGGCCGCGGCCTATGGCGACCGGGCCGCTCCGGCGCTGAAGCTCCTCAACCTGCTCAACGCCAATGCCCGGATCATCGTCCTCTACGCCGCCTGCCTCGCCGGCGATCCGATGCTCTTCTGGTGGTGGACCCTGGGGCCGCTCACGCTGGTGACCGCGGCGGGGCTTGTCTGGCACAGGCGGATCGAGGCGGGGCTGGCGGCCAGGGCGTAGAAGCTCCCCCAATGATTTCAGGTACTTATTTATTGGTGCCTGGCACCAATTAGGGGGGAGGCGACGAAGTCCGTCCCTGGCTCGATCAGCTTTCGAAACGGCCAGCTTGCGGAGCAAATCCGCCAGCGCAGGAGCTTCATGATCACTCAGTGTAATTGGTGCCTGGCACCAATTACCGGCCGTGGGCAAGCTGCTCAGTCCGCGCGAGCAAATTCAGACACTTGATAATTGGTGCCTGGCACCAATTACCGTAATTGGTGCCTGGCACCGATTATCGGCAGTGGATACATCGCGCTTTTGACGATCGGGAGCTACGCAGCTCACTCACCAGCGCAGCGGAACCGGCAAGCTCTTCACGATGTCGAGAAGCTCTTTGTTTCTCGACTCCTGCCGCTCGCGATCGCAACCGAGATCGGCCATAAAATGCTGGTCGAGGTCCGGGCCGATCCAGCGGATGTAGACTCCCCCTGCGTCCGTCACGAACGGCACATCCTGGGGGCATTCCTTCTCGATGAATTTCCGGGCGCTCTCGTCCGTCATCGGCACCGCCTGGTTTCGATAGCGTTCCAGCCGCTCGCGAAGCCGCTGAAACCGAAGCGGGGTAACGGAAAAGGAGCCGGCCCTGCCGCTTGGCGAGGGCTCGCTGAGCCGGAAGCTTCCCTTGCCCCCGCGGTCCACGGCGATATCGACGGCCGACCAGCCCGACACCCGGATCTCTATCCGATCGACGGGCGGCGGTCGAGGATCGCCGCAGCCTGCCGTCAAGCACAGGAGCAATGCAGCGACTGCGGCACGCATCACTTTCTCCCGAACAGTTTCTCGATGTCGCCGTGCGCAAGCTTCACCCAGGTCGGACGGCCGTGGTTGCACTGGCCGCTATGGGGGGTGACCTCCATCTCGCGCAGGAGGGCGTTCATCTCGGCGATGGAGAGGATGCGGCCGGCCCGGACCGAGCCGTGGCAGGCCATGGTGGCGGCGACATGGTCGAGCTTCTCCTTCAGGGCCAGGGCTTCGTCGAAGGCGGCGAGCTCGTCCGCGAGGTCGGTGACCAGGCCCTTGACGTCGCCGTTGCCGAGGATCGCGGGAGTGGCCCTGACCAGCATCGCCCGGGCTCCGAACCGCTCCAGCTCGAGGCCCATTTCGGTGAGCTCGGCGATCCGCGTCTCGAGCCGGTCGCAGCCGGGCTCGTCCAGCTCGACCACTTCGGGGAGGAGCAGGGCCTGGCGGGCGACCCCGCCGTCGGCCATGGCGCGCCGCATCCGCTCGAGCACGAGGCGCTCGTGCGCGGCATGCTGGTCGACGAGGATCAGCCCGTCTTCGGCCTCGGCGACGATATAGGTCGCGGCGACCTGGCCCCGGGCGACCCCGAGCGGGAAGCGGGTCGCCTCGGGGGGCGACGCGAAGGCCGATTCGCCTCGGGCGGCGGGGGCGAAGTCGTAGGGCGCGCGGGCCTCGTGGAAGCGGTTGAGCCCCTCCCCTTCAGGGGAGGGGTTTGGGGTGGGGCCTGTCGGCGTGAACAGTCCTCGGGTGGGTGCCCCGGACATCCCCCACCCCAACCCCTCCCCTGAAGGGGAGGGGCTTTTCTGCCAAGGCACGTCGGCCGCGGGGCGCTGGACGCTCCTGAAGCCGGCGCCGTCGAGCGCGTGCCTCAGGCCTCCGACGATCAGCCCCCTAATCCCGGCCGGGTCGCGGAAGCGGACTTCGGTCTTTGCGGGGTGGACGTTGACGTCGACCTCGTCGCCGGGGAGGTCGATGAAGAGGGCGATGACGGGATGGCGGTCGCGGGCGAGAAGGTCCTGATAGGCGGCCCGCACCGCTCCGATCAGAAGCCGGTCCTTGACCGGACGGCCGTTGACGAACAGGAACTGGTGGTCGGCGACGCCGCGGTTGAAGGTCGGAAGGCCGGCGACCCCGCCGAGCCTGGCCGGGCCCCGGTCGTAATCGACGGCGACGCTGTTCTCGCGGAGGGCGCGGTCGGTGAGCGCCGCGACCCGGGCCGGACGGTCCTCGCCGGGCTGGACGGAAAGGGTTCGGCGGCCCTCATGCTCGAGGCTGAAGCCGATGTCGGGCCGGGCCATTGCAAGCCTTTTGACGACGTCGAGGCAGGCGGCATATTCGGACCGCTCCGAGCGCAGGAACTTGCGGCGGGCGGGGACCCGGGCGAACAGGCTCTCGACTCGGATCCGGGTGCCGGGCGGGAGCGCGGCGGGCGAAGTCCCTTCGAGCCGGCCGTTGTCGACGATGCGCGACCAGCCGTCGGAGCCGCGCACCCGGCTCTCGATGCTGAGCCGGGCGACGCTCGCGATGGAGGGAAGAGCCTCGCCTCGGAAGCCCAAAGTGGTCACCGCCTCGATCTCCTCGCCGGGAAGCTTCGAGGTGGCGTGGCGCTCCAGCGCAAGGGCCATGTCGGCGGGGCTCATCCCGCAGCCGTCGTCGGCGACCTCGATCCGGTCGGTGCCGCCGCCGCCCAGCGAAACGGCGATCCGGGTGGCCCCGGCGTCGATCGCGTTCTCGACGAGCTCCTTCAACGCGCTGGCCGGTCTTTCCACCACTTCACCCGCCGCGATGCGGTTGACCAGATGCTCGGGCAGGCGGCGTATTGACATCGATCAGGCGTCTAGACCAAGCCGAGCCATCCCGACAGGCTTGTTAACTCATTTGTGGAACAAGGCGACGGGCCATCCTATAGAGAAAGCCGGGCGCACCGGGCACCATGCCGCGGCGGCGTTTTTTAAGAAGCGGACCAGCTCAATGTCACTCTTGCGTTTCTTCAAGTTCCCCTCCCACGACATGGCGATCGACCTGGGAACCGCGAACACCGTCGTCTACGTGCGCGGCCGGGGCGTGGTCCTGAACGAGCCTTCGGTCGTCGCGATCGAGACGATCAACGGGGTGAAGCGCGTGAAGGCGGTCGGCGACGACGCCAAGATGATGATGGGCAAGACCCCCGACCAGATCGAGGCCATCCGCCCGCTGAGGGACGGGGTCATCGCCGACATCGACGTGGCCGAGCAGATGATCAAGCATTTCATCCAGAAGGTCCACGGCAAGCGCCGCTTCCCGCGCTGGCCGGAGATCGTGATCTGCGTCCCGTCGGGCTCGACCTCGGTCGAGCGCCGCGCAATCCGCGACGCCGCCTCCAACGCCGGCGCCTCGCAGGTCTGGCTGATCGAGGAGCCGATGGCGGCCGCGATCGGAGCCGACATGCCGGTGACGGAGCCGATCGGCTCGATGGTCGTCGACATCGGCGGAGGGACGACCGAGGTCGCCGTGCTCTCGCTCCGGGGGCTCGCCTACACGACTTCGGTGCGGGTCGGCGGCGACAAGATGGACGAGGCCATCTCCTCCTACGTCCGCCGCAACCACAACCTCCTGATCGGCGAGGCGACGGCCGAGCGGATCAAGAAGCAGGTCGGGATCGCCAAGCCGCCCACCGACGAGAACGGCAATCCGAGCGACGGCCTGTCGGTCCACATCAAGGGCCGCGACCTCGTCAACGGCGTTCCCAAGGAGATCACGATCAACCAGCGGCAGATCGCCGAAGCGCTCAGCGAGCCGGTCAACACGATCGTGGAGGGCGTTCGGATCGCGCTCGAGAACACCGCTCCGGAGCTCGCCGCCGACATCGTCGACCAGGGCATCGTACTGACCGGCGGCGGCGCCCTCCTGCAGGGTCTGGACGAAGTGCTTCGCGACGAGACGGGCCTGCCCGTCACGGTCGCCGACGATCCCCTCACCTGCGTCGCCATCGGAACCGGGCGGGCGCTGGAGGAGGAAATCTTCCGCGGCGTTCTTCTGACCGCCTGAGCGCCGGCCTGAGGGGAGGTCGCTCTCGATGTCCATGCCTTCCCCGTCATGCCAGCGAAAGCCGGCATCCATTGCGGCGGCGCGCCTCGTCCAAGGCTTCGAATGGACCCCAGCTTGCGCTGGGCTGACGGCTTAACGAAATGGCGCCGCCATCGACCCGCCGCCCCGGAATGTCGCGCCGGGCGCAATATGGGCTGTTCCTGTCCTACGTGCTCGCGGTGGGAGGCGTGCTGTTTGCCGGCCTTCTGCTCGTCATCGCAATCGTCGATCCGAGCGGCTTCAATGCCCTGAAGGGCGCGGCGGTCGACGTGACCAGCCCGGTTTCCTCGGGCGGACGCTCGGTCTCCCGGTTTTTCGGAGGGATCGGCGAGTCGGTCGGCAATTACATCCAGGCCGGAAGCCAGAATGCGGAGCTGAAGCGAAGGCTGGACGATTCGCGGCGAAGGCTGATCGAGGCGCAGGCGACCGAGCTCGAGAACAAGAGGCTGAAGGCGCTTCTCGGCCTGACCCGCGAGACCGAGAATCCGGTCGCGGTGACCCGGATCGTCGGCTCCTCCTTCGCCTCGGTCCGCCGGCTCGCCACCCTCTCCTCGGGCGCTTCCGCCGGGATCCGGCCGGGCCAGCCGGTCCGCTCCGCCGACGGCCTGGTCGGCCGGGTGATCGAGACCGGGCGCTGGGCGAGCCGGGTGCTTCTCGTCGGCGACAGCGCGAGCAACGTGCCCGTCCGGCTGGTCCGCGACGGCACCGCGGCGATCGCCACCGGCCTTGGCGACGGGACGATCGACCTCAAGACCCTCGAGCTGGGCCAGAACCCCTTCCGCCGCGGCGACGTGCTCGTGACCTCGGGCGTGGGCGGGGTCTATCCGCCCGACATCCCGGTCGCGGTGGTGGTGTCCGTCGCGGGCGAGCGGACCGTCGCGAAGCCGCTCGCCGACCCGGCCAATGTCGAATATGCGGTGGTCCTCAACATCTATCAGCCGATCGCCGACCGGCCGCTCTCCGAGGCCACCGAGAGCGCCTTGACGGGCGCCGGGCAATGAGCCGGATCGCGGGATCCAGCCGGGACGTCGCGCTGCTCGGCTTTCGACGGCAGTGGGTGCCGATCCTGAGCACCCTGGCCGCGGCCATGCTCGCGCTTCTCCCCTATGTCGCGAGCCGGCCCATCGTGCCCGATTTCGCCTATCTGGTGCTGCTCGCATGGCGGCTGCTTCGGCCGGAAATGTGGCAGGCCCACATGGCCCTGCCGCTCGGCCTGTTCAACGATCTCGTCGCGGGCCTTCCGCTGGGCCAGTCGATGGCCTTGTGGACCCTGACCTTCCTCCTCCTCGACCTCGTCGACAGCCGGGTCGGCTGGCGAGATTACTGGATGGACTGGCTGTTCGCCGCCGCGGCGATCCTCTTCTACACGGCCGGCGGCTGGTACGTGGCCCGGCAGATGGGGAGCGCGTCGCCCTTCTCGGTGCTCTGGCCCCAGCTGGCGCTGTCGGTCTTCGCCTATCCACTCGTGGCCCGGCTGGTCGTCGCGCTCGATCGCTGGCGGCTCCAGCGATCATGAAGAGGCGCAACCGGCCGGTCATCACCGAGGGCAGCCAGCTCCTCACCTTCACCCGGCGGGCCATGGTGGTGGGCGGATTCCAGGGCCTGCTCGGAGCGGCGCTGGCCGGCCGGATGGCCTATATCTCGATCGCCGAGAACGAGCGCTACAAGACTCTCTCCGAGAGCAACCGGGTGCAGCTGCGGCTGATCCCGCCGCGGCGGGGCTGGATCGTCGACCGGACGGGCCAGCCGATCGCGATCAACCGAAGCGATTTCCGGGTCGACCTCATCCCCGACCGGCTGAAGGACCCCGATCGGATCATCGCCGAATTGACCCGGCTGCTCGACCTCCCCCCGGACGAGATCGAACGGATCCGGGAAGATCTCAAGCACGCCGCCGGCTATCAGCCGGTGGCGGTCGCCGAGAACCTTCCGTTCGAGAAATATGCGGCGGTGACCATCCGCCAGCCCGAGCTTCCCGGAGTCGCCCCGCTCCGCGCCTTTTCGCGTTTCTACCCCGACGGAGCGGCGGTCGCGCATCTCGTCGGCTATGTCGGCACTCCGAACAAGACGGAGTATGAAAAGGAGGGCAAGGCCCCTCTTCTGATCACGCCGGGGTTCAAGATCGGCAAGGAAGGCGTTGAAAAGACGATGGAACCTCGGCTGCGCGGCCGGCCGGGGGCGGAGCGGGTGGAAGTCACGGCGGGCGGCAAGCTGGTGCGCCAGCTCACCACGATCGAGGACAAGAGCGGCCCGCCGCTGCCGCTCACCATCGACGCGGGGCTTCAGACCTTCGCGGCCCGCCGCCTGGGCGAGGAATCGGGCTCGGTGGTGGTGCTCGACTGCTGGACCGGAGACATCCTCGCTTTGGCCTCGATGCCGGCCTACGATCCCAACAGCTTCACCGACGGGATCAGCCGCAACGAGTGGAAGATGCTTTCGGAAGACGAGCGCAAGCCGTTGCTCAACAAGGCGCTGAACGGCCTCTACCCGCCCGGCTCGACCTTCAAGCCGATGGTCGCGATGGCGCTCCTCCAGGCCGGGATCGACCCCAAGGCGCGGGTGAGCTGCCCGGGCGGCTTCCAGCTCGGCAACCGCTTCTTCCGCTGCCTCGGCCGCCACGGGCCGATGACGATGCACACCGCCATCGCGAAGAGCTGCAACACCTATTTCTACGCCATGGGCCGCCGCGCCGGGATCGACATCATCTCGGCCATGGGCAAGCGCCTGGGCTTCGGCGAGAAGTTCGACATCCCCGTCGTCTCCCAGAATTACGGGACGATGCCGAGCGCCCCATGGAAGAAGGCGCGCTACGAGCGCAGCGCCAAGCTCGTCGAGCGGCCGGACTGGACGGAGTCCGACACCCTCAACACCTCGATCGGCCAGGGCTTCGTGATCGTGAATCCGCTTCAGCTGGCGGTGATGTCCGGCCGGATCGCATCGGGCCGCGACATCCAGCCCAACCTCATCCAGCGCAAGCGCCCCGCCGCCGCGGCGCTGCCCTTCCCCAAGGAGCATTTCGAGACGGTCCGCGCGGGGATGTGGGAGGTGGTGAACGGCGCCGGCACCGCCGGGCGAAGCAAGCTCGAGCTTCCCGGGATCGAGATGGGCGGGAAGACCGGCACCGCCCAGGTCCGCCGGATCACCGGCGGGCAGCGCGGCCAGTCGGGCGCCTGGAAATATCGCGACCACGGCCTTTTCGTCTGCTTCGCCCCGACCGCCAACCCGCGCTATGCCTGCTCGGTGGTGATCGAGCATGGGATGGGCGGCTCGCGCGCCGCCGCTCCGGTGGCCAAGGACGTCCTCACCTATCTGTTCGACAAGCCCAAGGCCCTTGCCGCGCTCGCCGGCTTCGAGGAGCAATGGGGCGGAACCCTCGCCGAGCGGATGGAGCGGCGGGCGCAGAGCTGGCTCGCCGCCGCCAAGGCGGAGAAGGAGGCCCGGGAGGCGGCAGCGGGGGCGGGCACCTGATGAGTCTCGCCTTCGTCCCGGCGCCGCTGGCCACGCTGCCGTGGCGGATGCTTTGGATCGTCACCGCCCTCGGCCTTGCCGGAGTGCTCGGCCTCTATTCGGCCGCAGGCGGCTCCATGATGCCCTGGGCGTTTCCTCATCTGGCCCGATTCCTCGTCTTCCTCGGCATGGCCCTCGCTCTGTCGCGGATCCGGCCCCAGACGTTCCACGACCTCGCCTTCTTCGGTTATGGGGGGGGAATCCTGCTGCTCATACTGACGCTTGCGCTGGGCGTGATCGGGGGCGGCGCTCGAAGCTGGCTCGAGCTCGGCTTCCTTCGGGTCCAGCCCTCCGAGCTGATGAAGCCGGTGATCGTGCTCACCCTGGCCCGATTCTACGCCCATGTGCCTCCGGCGGAAATCAGGCGCTTCTGGGCGATGTGGCCGCTGGCTCTCATCCTGGGGCCTCCGATCCTGCTCATCCTGCTTCAGCCGGATCTCGGAACGACGATGCTCATCGTCCTCAACACCATCGCTCTGATGTTCCTCGCCGGCCTGCCTTTGGCCTGGTTCATCGGCGGCGCCCTCGCCGTCGGAGCGGCGCTTCCAGTCGTCTATTCGTTCATGCTGCCGCACCAGAAGGACCGGGTCCTGATCTTCCTCAACCCGGAGACCGACCCGCTCGGCGCCGGCTATCACCTGACCCAGTCCAAGATCGCGATCGGCTCGGGCGGGGTGTTCGGCAAGGGCTTCCTCAACGGCACCCAGAGCCACCTCCATTATCTGCCCGAGCAGCATACCGACTTCATCTTCTCCGCCCTCGCCGAGGAATGGGGGCTGATCGGCGGCTGCGTCCTGATCGGGCTGTTCTTCCTTCTGTTGCGCTGGGGGATGAGCGTCGCGCTGGAGGCCAAGGGGCGGTTCGAGCGGCTCGCCGCGGCCGGGCTGACCCTGACCATCTTCTTCTACATCGCGGTCAATTTGATGATGGTGATGGGCCTCGCCCCGGTCGTCGGAATCCCGCTCCCGCTCGTCTCCTACGGCGGGTCGGCGATGCTGACCGTGATGATCTGCCTGGGCATCCTGATGGCGATCGAACGGCATAACCGGAGCGACAGGCGCGGGCGTTGACGTCATCCCGGCGGAGGCCGGGATCCATAAACACGGTCGTTCGGAGCTTCACACGGCGGTGTTCATGGATTCCGGCCTTCGCCGGAATGACGGCCGGTGCCGGCCTCACCGGTGTCGAACATCAACTATCTCCATTCGCAGCCGATGCCGTCATGGTCCGAGTCGAGGTGCGGCCCATAGCCGGGGTCGCCGCGTCTCACCGGGGCCGCGCCCGCCGCTCGCGCGGCGTCGCAATTGACGAAAGCGCCGCGGCCCCGGGAAGTGGAGACGAGGCCCAAAGGCCTGCGCGCAGCCGAAGCGCTCCCTCCGCCATGGCAATGGCGCCCGCCATTCCTTCGGTCGTTATGGCAGCCGTCGGCCGCCAGCCCGCCGGGATGCGCCAGGAGCGGCGCCTCCGCCGTCACAACCAAAGCCAATATCAGCAATCCGCGCATCTCAGGGCCCCCGCCAAGATGCGGATCGTATTCGATATGTGGATTGAGGGCGAGGTTATTCGATTAGTTGATCCAGGGATGGCGATCGCCGGCGGCCACCGCGGACACTTCGGGGACGGCGCCCAGGGTGATCGCCAGGCCGCCGCTCTTCGCCAGCATCTCCCGGTCCGCCTTCAGCCATCGCGGCCGGCACGGCGCCGGGAGCCGCCGCTCCGAGACCACGATGTCGGCCTCGGCGCATGCCTTGCGCAGGGCCTCGACGGGCACCAGCCGGTCGCTTCGGCTCGCGAGCAGCCGCCAGCCGCGAAGCTCGGCGGCGCAAAAGTCGGCGCTGCACTCCGCGATCCGCGAGCTTTCCAGCTCGCCCGTCCCGCCTTCGAGGCCGGCGCTCTGGGTCATCAGGTCGCGGACGTAATCGCCCGCGCGGCCGCGAAGCAGGACCAGCTCTCCGGACCCGGTGCGAAGGGCGAGGTGGCGGCCGTCGCCGGTGACGAGCAGGTCGGGAACCGGAGTCAGCAAGGCCATCGCCGCGCCCGCGGTCGCCGGGACGAGCCCCCAGCGCCGCCAGCGGGTCCGCCACAGCACCAGCCACAGCCCCCCGCCCAGCATCGGTGCGAAGGCGGTCATTGGCAGGGTGGGAAGCCGAGCCACCGCGCCCGGCGCCGCGGCGACCTTATGGGCAAGAGCGAGGAGCAGGTCGAGCGCGAGCCCGGCCAGCCACCAGAAAGGCGCTCCGAGCCCGGCGAGGTCGAGCAGCAGGGCGAGCGCCTCGAGCGGCATGATGACGAACGTGGTGAGCGGGATCGCGACGATATTGGCCAGCGCCCCGTAGAGGCCCGCCTGATGGAAATGCCACAGGGCGATCGGGATCAGCGCCAGCTCGACGGCGAGGCCGGTGAGGACGAGGCCGAGCCCGAACCGCGCGAGCTTCAACGGCCAGAGCTCCTCGCGCCGGGCGAGCAGTGCCCGAACCCGAGGATGCTCGTGAAGAGCGACGATGGCGGTGATCGCCGCGAAGCTCATCTGGAAGCTCGCTCCGGGAAGCGATTCGGGCCAGAGGAGAAGGACGACCAGCGCCGCCACGGCCACGAGCCGGAGAGTCACCGCTTCCCGGCCGAGCGCGATGCCGAGCAGAACGAGCAAGGCGGCGATGCACGAGCGGATCGTCGGCACCTCCGCGCCCGTCAGCAATGTATAGGCGACGCCGGCAAGCGCGCCCGCGCCCGCGGCGATCAGCACCAGCGGGAAGCGAAGGGCCAGAGCCGGGCTGAGCGCCAGCAGCTTCAAGGTGAGGAGCATCACCGCTCCGACCACGGCGGTGAGGTGGAGGCCGCTGACCGAAAGCAGATGGGCGAGGCCGGAGCGGCGCATCGCCTCCGCGTCGGGCTCGGGAATGCCGCCCTGGTCGCCGGTGGCGAGCGCCGCGGCGATCCCCCCTGCCCCACCCGGCAACCGATCGCGGATATGGTCCGCGAGACCTTGGCGGATGTTGGCAAGCCGGGCGCGCCAGCCCTGGTCGGTCGCCGGGGCGACGATTCGCACCAGAGTGACCCTGCCGGTACCGCCGATGCCCTGGAACCAGGCGGCCCGGGCGAAATCGTAGGCGCCGGGCAAAGCGGCTGGAGCGGGCGGCATCAGATAGCCGCGCAGCCGGACCGTCGCCCCGGCCTCCACCCCCTCGGGCATCGCGGCGGCATCGACATTCACCCTGAGTCGGGGCGGGAGCGCGCTGACGGCCGCGGGCGCCACCACCAGCCGGACGAGATCGCGCGCAGGCAGCCGCTGGAAGCTTTCTATCCTCGCGTCGAACTCGGCGGCCCGGGCCTGGCCGAGCGCCGGCGCCGCGACTCGCTGCGCCTTCCACCAGATGTTGGAGCAGCCGAGGATCGCGGCGAGGCAGAAGATCGAGACCGCCCGCCCCCAGCGCGTTCCCGGGGCCAGCCCGTGCGGCGCCAGCGCCAGCGCCGAAGCGAGAAGCAGGAAGGCGGTCCACGCCCGCGCGTCGGGCAGGGCGAACCAGGCGGCGGTGCCGAGGCCGAGGCCGACCGGGAGCCAGAGCGGAAGCTGGTCGCCCTCGGAGTCGGCGAGCGATTCGAGTCGTGCGGAGAGCGTCGTCATCCCGGACTTGATCCGGGATCCATCAGCCTGCGAGTCCGTGCTCGGATCGAGAGCGCCAGCGTTCATCCCGTCATCCCGGCGAAAGCCGGGACCGCGGGGAGACCCACCGAGACATCTTGTCCCGGGGTCCCGGCTTTCGCCGGGATGACGAGCGGGCTCCACTCGCCCCTTTGTCGGCGCCGATCCGCTATGCTAGGGGCCCGTCCGTCATCGGCCGTCATGGTCCTGCATCCTTGGAGAAAAGGCGCTTGAGCGCAACCGCCCAGCCAGAGGTCGTCACCCGCTTTGCGCCCTCGCCCACCGGCTTCCTTCATATCGGCGGCGCCCGGACCGCCCTTTTCGCCTGGCTCTACGCCCGCCACCATGGCGGCCGCTTCCTGCTGCGCATCGAGGATACCGACAAGGCGCGGTCCACCCAGCCCGCGATTCAAGCGATCCTCGAGGGGATGCGCTGGCTCGGGCTCGATTGGGACGGCTCCGAATATTATCAGTCGAAATTCGCCGGCCGCCATGCGGAGGTCGCGAACGAGCTTCTCGCCCGGGGCCACGCCTATCGCTGCTACATGAGCGCCGAGGCGCTTGCCGCCCAGCGCGAGCGGGCCCAGGCCGAGAAGCGGCCCTATCGGGTCGAGAGCGCCTGGCGGGACTGCTCGGCCAAGCCCCCCGCACCCGACGCGCCCTTCGTCGTCCGCCTGAAGGCCCCGCGCGAGGGCGAGACGGTGATCGACGACCTCGTCCAGGGCCGGGTGACCGTGAAGAACGAGGAGCTGGACGACATGGTCCTGCTCCGCTCCGACGGGAGCCCGACCTACATGCTCGCGGTGGTGGTCGACGATCACGACATGGGCGTGACCCACGTCATCCGCGGCGACGACCATCTCAACAACGCCTTCCGCCAGCTCGGGATCGTCCGCGGCATGGGCTGGCCGGAGCCCGCTTATGCCCACGTCCCGCTGATCCACGGCCAGGACGGCGCCAAGATGTCGAAGCGCCACGGCTCTACCGGGGTGATGGATTACGAGGCCCTGGGCTTCCTTCCGGAGGCGCTCTCCAACTATTTGCTTCGCTTGGGCTGGGGCCATGGCGACGACGAGATCATCTCCCGCGAGGACGCGGTGCGCTGGTTCGATCTCGACCAGGTCGGCAAGTCTCCGTCGCGCTTCGACGTCCGGAAGCTCGAGAATCTCAACGGCCATTATATCCGCGAAGCCGATGACGGCCGCCTCGCCGGGCTGGTCGCGCCCCGGATCGGGACTGCGACCGGCCGAAGCCTCTCGACCGAAGAGAGCGAGCTTCTCGTCCGGGCCATGCCTGAGCTAAAGCCGCGAGCGAAGACCTTGCTCGAACTTGCTGAAAACTCGACCTTCCTTTTCCAGGCTCGGCCCCTGGACTTCGATGAGAAGGCGTCGCAGCTGCTCGCCGGAGACGCCACCCATCTGCTCGCCCGTGCCTGGTCTGCGCTCAATGCGCTTGACGAATGGTCGGCGCTCGCCACAGAGGCGGCGGTGCGCAGCACAGCGGAAAGCGCCGGGGTCAAGCTCGGCCAGGTGGCGCAGCCGCTTCGCGCCGCGCTCACCGGACGGGCGACCTCGCCCGGCATATTCGATGTTCTGGTCCTGCTCGGGCGCGAGGAAAGTCTCGCCCGAATCGCGGACCGGATGGACGGAGCAGAATAAGATGGCCGACGGCAACGCCACTCTCACCCTTGGCGCCAAAGAGGGGGGGGGCAATCACGGATTTCCGGTGCGCCAGGGCTCGGTCGGCCCCGACGTCATCGACATCCGCAAGCTTTATGCGGAGACGGGCGCCTTCACCTACGATCCGGGCTTCACCTCGACCGCGGCCTGCGAGAGCGCGATCACCTATATCGACGGCGACAAGGGCATATTGCTCCACCGCGGCTATCCGATCGACCAGCTGGCCGAGCATTCCACCTTCATGGAGGTCTGCTACCTGCTCCTTCACGGCGAGCTTCCGCAGCAGGCCGAGCTCGACACTTTCAGCTACACGATCTCGCGTCACACCATGCTCCACGAGCAGCTCGCGAACTTCTACCGCGGCTTCCGGCGGGACGCCCATCCGATGGCGGTGATGTGCGGAGTGGTCGGGGCGCTGAGCGCCTTCTACCACGATTCGACGGACATCACCGATCCCAAGCAGCGCATGATCGCGAGCCACCGGCTGATCGCCAAGATGCCGACGATCGCCGCGATGGCCTACAAATATACGCTCGGCCAGCCGTTCATGTACCCTCAGAACAGCCTCACCTACACCGGCAACTTCCTGAGGATGACTTTCGGGGTCCCGGCCGAGCCCTACGAAGTGAACCCGATCGTCGAGCGGGCGATGCGGCGGATCTTCATCCTCCACGCCGATCACGAGCAGAACGCCTCGACCTCGACCGTCCGCCTTGCCGGCTCGTCGGGCGCCAACCCCTTCGCCTGCATCGCGGCCGGGATCGCCTGCCTCTGGGGACCGGCCCATGGCGGCGCCAACGAGGCGGCGCTCAACATGCTTCACGAGATCGGCCATCCGAGCCGGATCCCGGAATTCATCGCCCGGGCCAAGGACAAGGACGATCCCTTCCGGCTGATGGGCTTCGGCCACCGGGTCTACAAGAATTACGACCCGCGGGCCAAGGTGATGCAGGCGACGGCGCAGGAGGTGCTGAAGGAGCTGGGAGTCACCGATCCCGTCTTCGACGTCGCCCGCGAGCTCGAGCAGATCGCGCTCAGCGACGATTACTTCATCGAGAAGAAGCTCTACCCCAACGTCGATTTCTACTCCGGCGTGGTGCTCTCGGCGATCGGCTTCCCGACCTCGATGTTCACGGCCCTGTTCGCGCTGGCACGGACCGTGGGATGGGTCGCCCAGTGGAACGAGATGATCTCCGACCCCGAGCAGAAGATCGGCCGCCCGAGGCAGCTTTATACGGGGCCGACGCAGCGGGATTACGTCCCGGTCGACCGGCGCTAGCCTCCCCTCCCTGGAAGGGAGGGGCCGGGGGTGGGTCCGCCGAAGGCGGCCGAACCCCAACCTTCGAACAGTCTCGCTTCGCTCGCCTACCCACCCCTAGCCCCTCCCTTCCAGGGAGGGGGATTCACCCTAGCTTCGCCTTTAGCTCCCTCAGCAGCTCCAGCGACGCGCAGACGTCGTCGAACATCAGCCGCACGCGCTCCTCGCCGGGACGGGAGCGGAGCATCGAGCCGGGCTCGAATCGGTCCTTGCCCATCGCCGCGACCAGCGCCTCTTCGGGCCCGACATAGACGAATACCCGGCCGCCCTCCCTCAGATTGAGCAGACGGGCCCGAAACGCCGTATCGAAGAGAAGCTTACGCGCCTCCATCGGTTGGGTCGAATAGACTTCGAACTTCTTCTCGAAGGCCTCATCCCCTTCGATCCGGACCCGCTCCATGTCGCTGGCGGGCTTCCAGAAGTTGAAAATCTTCCTGTCTGGAACGATCGCGGTGTTCCCCTCGGTGCCGGGGCGACGCTGGACCGCGTACATCTGGCCTGAAAAGACAATGTGGGTATTCTTGCCGACTCGGCGCTCAAGGCAGGCTTCGTAGACGGCGAAGCCCCGCCCTTTCTCGTCGATTCCGTTGAACAGGTCGGTATAGGTCTCGCTTGAAAAGCCTCCGCCGCCGAAAAGCAGGGCGCGGGCGGAGCCGAAGACGGGCGGGTTGAAGTCGCCCGGCAGATATTCCAGGCCCGCTTTCCGCGCGACCTCCTCGAGCACGGGATGCTTGAGCCCCTCCTTCGCCGCCATCAACGGAGCGCCGGCGACCGCGATGGTGCCGACCAGGAACGCGACGAAGACCAGGACTGCCATGACGTTCCAACCGGCACTGAGCAGGCTCGCGAGCGCGGCTGCGGTGAGGACGAGGCCGATCGTGCCCCTCAGCCAGAATTTTCGAACGGCCGCCTTGCGCTCCCCCTCGAGCGCTCCGATCCGCTCGCGCACCGTTCCTGCCGCGCACAAGGTCTGGAAATCCGAGTCGGTCAGCTGGATCATCGAGCCCCCCATGGCCATCCCTGCGAAACTGCCAAGGCGGATCGGATCGCGCAACAATTGAAACGCATTTGACCGGGCCACGGCATAGCCGGGCAACAGGCGGGGCCTAAGCCCTCCCGACCCCAATCAACGATCGGAGTTGCTTATGTTGACGATCATCGCCGCGGTGCTCGCCGCGTCCGCGCCCGGCCCAAGCGAGCCGACGCTCGACGAGGTCCGGGCCGCCACCCACCGCTTCCGAGACGTCGAGGTCGCCCTTGCCGAGGGCTATGTCCGAGATCCGGGGAACATGTGCGACACCGCCGAGATGATGGGCCAGCCCCGGTCGCGCGGCGGAATGGGAATCCATTTCTTCCGCCCCGACCTGCTCGGCATCACGACGCCGCCGAGCCCGCGGGTCGACGGCAAGGGCACCCACACCGATTTCCGCGAGCCTTCGATCCTGATCTACGAGCCGCGCAAGTACGGAAGCCTGGAGCTCGTCGCGGTCGAGAACCTGGTCTTCGTGAAGGCCTGGGAAGCGGCGGGCAATAAGGGCCGGCCGAGCTTCCACGGGGTCGAATATGACCCTATGTCCGACGATCCGGCCACGTCCCTCGACTAGGCCCATATGTTCGAGCCGCATTACGATCGCCACGTCTGGCTCTACCGCCCTAACGCCAACGGAATGTTCGCCCAGTACAATCCGACGGTGACCTGCCGATTCCACAAGCCGACGGTGGTGGCCGGGAAGAAGGCCGCGGAGCATTCGGGGCATTGAGCGTAATCCCTCGCCGGCATTTGCCGGGGAGGGGGATCAGGCGAAGCCTGGTGGAGGGGTTCTTTCGGACTCCGAAGAACCCCTCCACCGCACTTCGTGCGGTCCCCGCCCCGCGAAATCGCGGGGAGGAATTAAAGGACCTGTTACTGCCGCAACGGCAGAGTGAAGGTGAACCTCGCCCCCTGCCCGGGAGCGCTGTCGACGGCGACGTCGCCGCCCATGGTCCGGGCGAGGCGCCGGGCGATGTAGAGGCCGAGCCCGGTCCCGCCCGGCTCCGTCGGGTCGACCCGTTCGAACTTCTCGAAGATTCGGACCTGGTCCTGCTCCGAAACGCCCTTGCCTTGGTCGGCGATGATCAAGGCGGCGAGATCGCCTTCTCGATCGGTCCGGACCCAGACCTGGCCGCCCTCGGGCGAGTAGCGGATCGCGTTGGTGAGGAGGTTGACGACGATCTGGAGCGCCCGGCGAAAATCGCCCGAGGCCGGGATGCCGTCGCCGGCGGCGGGCGGGTCGATCCTGACCTGCCGCTCGCCCGCCCGGACGGCCAGCAGCCCGGCGGCGCGGCGGGCGACGTCGGCGAGGTCGATCTCTTCGGCCTCGGGATGGAAATCGGGACGCTCGATCGCCTGCAGGTCGACGAGGTCGTCGACGAGGGCGAGGAGATGGCGCCCCGCGGTGGCGATGTCGCCCGCATAGCCGGCATAGTCGCTCCTGATCGGCCCTTCGCCCTGGGCCCCGATCGTCTCGGCGCTGGCGATGATCCGGGCGAGCGGCACTCGAAGCGCCATGTCGAGCCTTTCCCCGAACGCGCCCGGCTCCGGAGCAATCTCGGCGGGCGGCGGCGCGGCGGAGCAGGCGACGGGAAGCGCGGCGGCCGAGCCTCGAAAACCGGCGAAGCGGCCGGCTCCGTCGATCAGCGGGATCCCGGCGAGACGGTAGCGGCCGCCCCGGCCGCCGCGAAGCTCGGCCGGCTGGCCGTCGAAGCGCCGTTGCTCGGCCAAGGCGGTGAGCAGTGGGAGCTCGCCCTCCTCCCCTTCCTCGAGACGGAAGAGGCGGGTGAGCTGCCGGCCGACCAGCTGCGCCGGAGCCTTGCCGGCCGCGGCCGCGGCGGCGGGCGAGACCAGGGTCAGCCGAAGCGCCGCGTCGGTCTCCCACATCCAGTCCGCGGCGGCTCGAAGGAAGTCCGCCTGGCGCTCGGCTTCGGTCGCGGGCGCCGGGGCCCGGGCCGGACGAGCGTTCCAGCCGGTCACCGCGAGGTCGACCCAGCCTTCCTTCGGCTCGGCGCGTACCCAAAGGTCGAGGTCCGCCTCGCCTTCGGCTGCCACGGCGCCGCGCGAGATGACGATCCCGAGGCGGCGGGCGAGCCGGGCGAGCGCCGCGATCTGCGGCACCGCAAGCGGCCCGCCTTCCTCGCCGCCGGCGGAGCGATGAAGCGCCATCAGCCTCGGCTCGGCTTCGACCAGCCGCCCGTCGCCGTCGATCCGGCCGCGCACGGCCTGCTCGGCGCTCATGACGCGAGCCTCGCCACGGCCGAGCGATAGGCCGGATCGAGGCTCCAGAGGAGGATGTGATGGCGCGCCTGGGCCGGATCGAGCCCGTCATAGACGTCGAGCTGGGCTCCGACCGACTCCTCGCGGCCGGCGAGGTGGAGCAGGATCGGAGCCGCTGCGTCGCGCTCCAGGCGGGCCGCTCGAAGGACGATGGCCGAACCCCGCCCGGAAAGATCGGAGAGGAGCTCCCACAGGGCCTGCGGGTCGAGCCCGGTGCGGAGCGAAAGGCCCGCCAGAAGGAGCGGGAGGGTGCCTTCGCCGGCGGCCCGGACCAGCAAGGCGTCGTCGAGCCGGGCCCGCTCCTCGAGGCGAAGCGCGAGCCTTCGAGCCAGGGAATCGGCCCCGGCGCCTTCGTCATAGCGTCCCAGCAAGGCGGCGGCTGCCGACGTCACCGCGCCGTCGGCGGCGGCCGGAGCAACGCCGTGGCGGGCGATCAGATAGGTTCGAAGCGCGGCGGCCACCGTCCAGGCGAGACCGTGCGCCACCTCGGCGGGAAGGTCGCCTCCGGCGACGATCGGCTCATGGAAGGCGTCGACGCGCCGGCTCTCGGCGATCAGGAGGGAGACGGCGGCGGCGGCCACCGCCGGATCCTCGTCGCCCGCAAGCTCGGTGAGGAGGCGGCTCTCGGGGGCGGCCCGGGCCAGCCGATGCTCCTCCGTCCGGCGGAGCAGCAGTCCGAACAGCGCCGGATCGGCAAGCACGCCTCCTGCCTCCAGCACCGGGAGCGCGATGGCGAGGCTGGCCGAGGACAAGGCGGCGCGGAGCGGCGAATCCTCGTCCCGGCCGAGCTGTTCGACAAGGGCCGAGCGAAGCTCGTCCTCGACGTCGCCGACCAGCCGCCGGAGGAGATGGGCGATCGTGATCCGCTGGCGGTCGGTGAGCCGAAAGGCTTCCGGAAGCGCGAGATCCGCTATCGCGGCGGCGACGCGCGCATGGGCCGACGCGAGCAATTGCGCCGCCCCGTCCAGCTCACTCCCGTTCGCGCGCACTTCGGACATTCCCGGTCCATAGACCCGTCAGGGTTAAGGCCGCGCTAATCCTGTCGGGGCGGGGCCGGCGAGGCATGGGCGTGGCGTTGCGCCCAGAAGAAGCTTGCGCCGGAATAGAGTGCGAGGGCCGCAAGCCCGGTCGCCCACATGTCCGCGACGGCGAAGGGAAGCAACAGCCAGGTCATGCCCTTGGGCTCGGCGAGCCAGTGCCTGCCCGGCACCTCCCGGCCCTCCGCCTCGATTCGAAGCGCGACCGCGAAAGCGATGATGGTGCCGGCCAGGGCGATGCATCCCCAGCCCCGGCTGTCGGAAAGGGAGAAAGCGAGGATGAGGAGCACCCCGGCCGAGATCGTAGGCAGCAGAGCGCCCCACCAGCTCGGCCCTCGCACCCCCTGCAGGCGAACGGAGCCGAGGCGCTCCGCGATCCCCTCGAGCGGCGTTGCGAGGAGCAGGAAGGCCAGGCCGAGGCCGAGCCAATGCTTCCCGAAGGCGAGGCCGCCCAGACCCATCAACAGGGTCGCGCCAAGGCCGAGCGCGGTGGGCGTGACCGCGGTCGGCATCAGCGATCGGGTCGCAAGCCTCTCGACGGGTGCCAGAAGGTAGCGCGACACCCAGTCGCCGCGGCGGACATGGGCGCCGGCGACGATCTGCGCTTCGAGCTCGATCAGGTCCTCCGATGTCTCCGCGACGAGCGGCAGCTCGTCCTCCGCCTCGCCCCTGACGCTGATCTGCCGGGCGCCCGCCTGAACGGCGCGCCGAAGAAGGGTCGACTGAAGGTCCCAGTCCTGGAGCATCGAGGCCGTCTGCTTGAGCATCTGGCCGTCGATCAGTGCGAGCCCCGCCCAGCGGCTCTGGGCGTCGATCCGCTCGTAGCGATCGTCCACCCGGAGATCCGGAACGACCAGGATCGACGGGCCGTCGAGCGAGACCAGGCGGGCGATCACCGCTTCCGGCGCGACCAGTCCGTCGCCGACGAGGAGGACCCGGTCGCTGCTGTGCACCGCCTCCGCCGCCTCGTCCGCGCTCCTGGCGAGCACGACCGCGACTCCGTCCGACCTCAACCCGTCGAGAGCGGCGCTGAGCGGCGCGGTCACCCGCTCGACCACGACCACGATCGGCTCCGCGCCGGCGCCGGCGGCGAGGCGGACCTGGCGTTCGACCAGGGTCCGGCCGGCGACCACGAGGGTCGCGCGCAAGCCTCCGTCGTCCGCCTCGTGATAAGCGGAAATCAAGGCGGCCAATGTCACGAAGCGCTCCCCATCCGGGTGGGATAGAGGGGCCGGGCGCGATGCGTAAAGCCTCGCCGGCGTCGGCTGCGTCGCCCTGAACCTGTTTCAGGGTCCAGCTGCGAGAGTCAGCGGGGGATGCATCGCTCCCTCCGTCATGCCGAACTTGTTTCAGCATCCAGGGTGGAGCCGCGGCGCCGGTGGAAAACTGGACCCTGAAACGCGTTCAGGGTAACGTTTGCGGGACGATGAAAGTCGGCGGCTTACTCCGCGAAGTCGGCGATCGCCGCGCTCAGCTTCCTCAGGACCACCGGATCCCCCGGCGCCCCTTCGAGCGCCTCGTCGGCGAGGGCGACCAGGCCGGTCACTCCGAAGCTTGCGGCGACGCTCTTCAGCCGGGACGCGGCGATCGACCAGTTGGCGTCGCAGCGGGACCGGCCCATCAGGTCGGTCTGCCGGGCCGCGCTCTCCAGGAAGGCGGCTCGAAGCTCACGCATGAGCTCGGGATCGCTTCCGACGGCGGCGGCGAGGGAGGCGTTCAAGGCTCCGGGATCGTAGACCATGGTCCTCCACTAGGCGCGCGACGTTAACGCACCGTATCCTTCCGAGCTTCCTTGCCGGCCGAATCATGGTAAACCAACCGTTATGACGGGGGCAGAACGAGCACAGACGGAGCCTGAACAGGGCTTCACGGCGGCAACCGAGGGCGACTGGCTCGGGTCGCCCGATTCCGGGGCGGAGGCGCCCGAGGCTTTGGCCGACTCGGAACCGGACGGCGAACCGGCGAAAGCCGGGCTGCTCGGCGGTCTTCTGCTCCTCCTCGCGGCCGCCTGGATCGCGGCGATCGGTTTCTGGCTCTGGCAGACCCGCCCGCCTATCTCGCTGGGCAACGCAATCGCCTGGACCGCGACCCTGGCCGGTCCGCTTGCATTGCTCGCTTTGCTCTGGCTCGCCTTCGGCAGGACCTCGCGCCGCGAGGCCGAGCGCTTCCAGCGGGCCGTCCGGCAGATGACCGCGGAGAGCCGGGCGCTCGAAAGCGTTCTGGAGATCGTCGCCGGCCGGATCGAGGACAATCACGCCCGGCTTCGCGGCGAAGCGGAGCGGCTCATGTCGCTCGGCGACGAGGCTTCGGACCGGCTCGGCCGGGTGACCTATTACCTCTCCAAGGAGACCGCGACCCTCGACCAGAAGGCTGCGGCGCTCGATTCGGCCGCCAACGCCGCCAAGGTCGACATCGGAGTCCTCCTCCACGACCTGCCGCGGGCCGAGGAGCAGGCGCGCTCCGTCGCCGAGGCGATGAAGGCGGCGGGCCTCAACGCCCATGGCCAGGCGAGCGCTCTGGAGGCCCAGCTCTCCTCGCTCGCTGCACGCGGCCGCGACGCCGACGAAGTGCTCGGCGGGGCCGCCCAGCGAATGTCGGCCCATGTCGCGAGGATCGAGAGCGGAAGCGCCGCGGCGGCGGCGAGCATGGACGAATCGTCGGCCAAGATGACTGCGGCGGTCGATTCCGCGATGAGCCGGGCCGCCGAAGCGGTCGAGACCGCGCGCTCGGCGCTCGAGCTCCAGGGCCACACCACCCTTGCGGCGATCGAGCAGAGCCGCGCGGCGCTCGACAAAGCCGGCGAGGATTCGGCGAGGAGCCTTTCGCAGCGTATCGAGACGATCAGCGGCAAGATCGAGACCCTTGCCGGACATATCTCCACCCAGGACGCGGCGAGCCACGCATTGGTGACCGGGCTCGGCAGGGAGCTGGCCGAGCTTGACGGCTGGTTCGATCGTCTGGGCGCGAGCGGCGGCGCGCACAGCGAGCAGCTCGGCCGGTCGGTGACCGCTGTTCGCGAGTCGCTGGGATCGCTTCTGCAGGAGCTCGGGGAAGGTCATGCCCAGGCCGATGGCCTCGCCGAGCGGGCCGGAAGCCTCGGCGTCGCTCTCACCGGAATTTCGACGGAGCTTCGGGACGAGCTGCCGGCGGCCCTCGCCACCGTCGAGGCGCAGGCCGGGCGGGCCCGGGAAGCCGCGCAGGCGATCGCGCCCGTCGTCGGCGAGGTCGAAAGGTCGGCGGACGCCGCGGCGGCGCGCCTCGGCGAAAGCGAGCTGGCGGTGGGCCGCCAGCGCGAAGCTCTGGAGATCCTGCTCGCCCGGGTCGCTGAAGGCGCGGTCGAGGCGGAAGAGCAATTGCGCTCGCTGGGCGCCACGGCCGAGGAGGCTCGAGCCTCCGGGCAACGGATCGCGGCGGAAACCGGCGAATCGGTGGCAGGCGTCCGGAGCGCCGCGGCTGCGCTTCTCGATGAGCTCGGAGCGGGCCGGCAGCAGGCCGACGCCCTGATCGAGAGCGCCGGAAGCCTCGGCACGGCCTTCACCGGCATTTCGGGCGAGCTTCGCGACTCGCTGCCGGCCGCGCTGAAGTCGGTCGAGGAACAGGCCGGGCGCACCCGCGAGGCGGTCGAGCTGGTGGTTCCGATCGTCGCGGACATCGAATCGATGACCGGAAGCGCCGCGGCCCGGCTCGGCGACAGCGAGGCCGCCCTGGCCCGGCAGCAGGAAGGGATCGAGACCCTGCTCGTCCGGATCGGCGAGGGGTCGGCGGGGGCCCATGAGCAATTGCGGGCCCTCGGCGCGGCCGCCGAGGAGGCGCGGGCCGCGGCCGAGAAGATCTCCGCCGATACCGGCCCGGAACTGATCGAGGCCCTGCTCCGGGTCCGGGAAGCCGCCGGCCAAGCCTCGGAGCGCGCCCGCGAGGCGATCTCCGCCGCCATTCCCGCAAGCGCCGCCGCGCTCGGGGAAGCGAGCCGCGAAGCGCTCGAGCGGGCGGTGAGCGAGACCGTCGAGCGCCAGATGGCGGAGCTCTCCGCAATCTCGGAGCGGGCGATCGAGACCGCCCGCCGGGCGTCCGAGCGCCTCACCCGCCAGATGCTCTCCCTCGGCGAGACCGCGGCGGCGATCGAGGCCCGGATCGAGGAGGAGCGCGCCGAGCGGGAGGAAAAGGAAAGCGAGAATTACTCCCGCCGAGTCGCCCTGCTCATCGAATCCCTCAACTCGACCGCGATCGACGTCACCAAGATCCTGTCCAACGACGTCACCGACAGCGCCTGGACCGCCTATCTGAAGGGGGACCGCGGGATCTTCACCCGACGCGCCGTGCGACTCCTCGACCGCAACGACGCCCGCGAGATCGCCCGCCACTACGAGGAAGAGCCGGAATTCCGCGAGCAGGTGAACCGCTACATCCACGATTTCGAATCAATGCTCCGCCGGATCCTCGCCGACCGCGACGGCTCTCCGCTCGGGGTCACCATCCTCTCCAGCGACATGGGCAAGCTGTACGTCGCGCTGGCCCAGGCGATCGAGCGGATCAGGAGCTAAGATCCTCCCCATCGAAGATGGGGAGGTGGAGGGGTAGAAGGCGCAGGCCTGAGCGGTTCCAGCGCGATCCTCGAACGTTAGGGCAATTACCCCTCCACCACACTTCGTGTGGTCCCCCTCCCCACGGCTTCGCCGCAGGGAGGCAATATTTCACCGAGCCCAGTCCAGCGTGTCGACGGTCACCCAGCCGAACAGATAGTTCGCGTAGAACAGGCCGAAGGCCACCGCCGAGACGATCGTCGCCCGAAGCGCCACCGTCCCGAAGCTGAACCGGTGCGGAGCGCTCGGCGCATGGCCGGACGGAGTCTCCACCCCCTCCTCTTCCGGAGTCCGAACCCCGAAGGGAAGGACGAGGAACAGGCTCAAGGTCCAGAACAGGACGTAGATGGCCAGGATCGACTGGAGCTTCATGAAGCACCGTCATTGCGAGGAGCGCAGCGACGAAGCAATCCAGAACAGCGTCTTCGCGAGCCGCACCGCTGGATTGCTTCGCTTCGCTCGCAATGACGGCGGTCCGTCACACCCGGATCAGCAGAACGTCCACCACCGGCTTCTTGCCGGTCCATTCGGTCGCGCAGCGGCGGACGGCCAGGCGGATCGCCTCGCGAAGCTTGTCCTCGCTGGCGGCGCCCTTGAGAGCGGCTTCCGACGCGGCGTCGGCGGCTTCCTCTACGAAGGCCTCGCGATCCTCCTCGACCGGAATGCCCTCGAGCGCGACCTGGACGTCGCCGACGAGCCGGTCCTTCCCGTTCAGCGCCAGAGCGACGGTGATGGTGCCGAAGCTGGCGATCTTGCGCCGCTCGTTCATCGTCGGCCCGTCCGCGGCCAGGATGACGTCGCCATCGAGGATCAGGCGGCCCACCCTCTCCTCGCCTAGCTTCGTCGGACCGTCGGGCGCGAGCCGGACGACGTCGCCATTCTTCTGGACGATGCCCCTCGGCACGCCCTTGGAACGGGCGAATCGGTCATGCTCGGCCATGTGCCGCATCTCGCCATGGACCGGGACGATGATCTCGGGCCGGATCCAGCCGTACATGGCGGCGAGCTCCGGACGTCCCGGATGGCCGGAGACGTGGACGTTGGCCTGCCGGTCGGTGATCATCCGGATTCCCCGGGCGGCGAGCTCGTTCTGGATTCGGCCGATGGCGATCTCGTTGCCGGGTATCTGCTTGGAGGAGAAGACGACGATATCGCCCTCGCTCAGCTTGATCCGGTGCTGGTCGAAGGCGATCCGGGCGAGCGCCGCTCGGCTTTCGCCCTGGCCGCCGGTACCGATGATCATCACGTCGCGCCTAGGCAGCGACATGGCCGTCTCGAAATCGATCGTCTCGGGGAAGTCGGTCAGATAGCCGACGCTCCGGGCGACCCTGAGAATCCGGTCGAGCGAGCGGCCGGCGACGCAAACCTGGCGCCCCGTGTCCTGGGCGACCTTGCCCAAGGTGCTCAGCCGGGCCGCGTTGGAGGCGAAGGTGGTGACCAGCACCCTCCCCTCGGCCTCGCCGACCACCCGGTCGAGGCCCTCGCGGACCTGCTCCTCGGACCCCGACGCCTCCTCCTGGAAGACGTTGGTCGAATCGCAGACCATTGCGAGAATGCCTTCGTCGCCCACCCGGGTCAGTGCGGCCGCGTCGGCGGGATCGCCGAGCTGCGGGAACTCGTCGAGCTTCCAGTCGCCGGTATGGAAGACCTTGCCGTAGGGCGTGTCGATGAGGAGGGCGTTGCCTTCCGGGATCGAATGGGCGAGCGGTACGAAGCGGAAGCCGAACGGGCCGATCTGCATCGTCCCGCCGATATCGATGATGTTGACCTTGACCTGCCGCTCGAGCCCTTCCTCCTGGAGCTTCTCGGCGATCAGGCCGGCCGTGAAAGGGGTCGCCCAGAGCGGGACCCCCAGATCGTCGGCCAGATAGGGGATCGCCCCGATATGGTCCTCGTGGCCGTGGGTGAGGACCACTCCGAGCAGGTCGTCGCGCCGTTCCTCTATGAAGGTCAGGTCGGGCAAGATGAGCTCCACCCCGGGATAGGCCGGATCGGCGAAGGTCATTCCGAGATCGACCATGATCCACTTGCCGTCGCAGCCGTAGAGGTTGACGTTCATTCCGATCTCGCCCGAGCCGCCGAGCGCGAGGAAGAGCAGTTCTTTACCGGGTTTCATTTTTCTCTTTCTAAATCCTCCCTGCGAGCGAAGCTCGTGGGGAGGGGGACCATGCGAAGCATGGTGGAGGGGTAACTCGCAACGAATATGGGGGTTCGAGCGCGATCCGCCAAAGATCGGCGCCCTTACCCCTCCACCACCCTTCGGGTGGTCCCCCTCCCCATCTCAGGATGGGGAGGATAAAAGGCTCCGCTTGTACAACAATCCCAACCCCTGGATGGTCAGGTCGGGCTCGATCTCGTCGAAGAGCGTGACATGCTGGTCGAACAGGGTGGCCAGCCCCCCCGTCGCCACGACCTTCGCCGGCCGTCCGATCTCCGCCTTCATCCGGGCGACCAGGCCCTCCATCATCGCCACATAGCCCCAGTAGATTCCGATATGCATCTGGTCCTCGGTGGTCCGGCCGATGACCGAGAGATTGCCGGTCGGGGCCTCGATGGCGATCCGCGGAAGCTTCGCCGCGGCGGTGACGAGGGCGTCGAGCGACAGGTTGATCCCAGGGGCGATGATCCCGCCTTTATAGGCGCCGGAATAATCGACCGCGTCGAAGGTGGTGGCGGTGCCGAAATCGATGACGATCAGGTCGCCTTCGTGAAGGGCATGAGCGGCGATCGCGTTCAGCACCCGGTCGGCGCCGACGCTCCTCGGCTCGTCGACGTCGAGCTCGATCCCCCATTCGGCGCCGGCCTGGCCGGCGATGAGGGCCTCGACCTTGAAATATTTGGCGGCGAGAACCTCCAGATTGTGGGTCGCGCGTGGAACCACGGTGCCGACGATCACGGCGTCGACCACGTCGCGCGCAAGCCCCTCGAGCTCGATCAGCTGGTGGAGCCAGACCGCATATTGATCCGCGGTCCGCCTCGGATCGGTCGCGATCCTCCAGCGGGCGCGGATTACTCCGTCCTCCAGCAGTGCGAAGACGATATTGGTGTTCCCGGCATCGACGGCGAGCAGCATGGAGGGCTGTCTAGCGGGGGGTGCGGCAATTGGCGAGGGGGAGGAAGCCCGTCATTGCGAGCGAAGCGAAGCAATCCAGCGCTCCGACGCCACGGCTGGATTGCTTCGTCCCTTCGCTCCTCGCAATGACGATCCGTCAAATCAGGAATACGTCGCCCGCATGGATCACCTTCGCCGTTCCGTCCGGGAGCCGAAGCCGAAGGGCCCCGCTCTCGTCGAGCCCGTCGAACAGGCCATCGACCCGGCCGCCGCCGGCCGTGTGCGTCGAAAGCGCGGTTCCGATCGGATGGGCCGCTGCAAGCCAGCGTATCCGGACCGGCTCCAGCCCCTCGTCGCGCCAGACCCCCACCCAGCGGGCAAAGCTCTCCGCCAGGGCGTCGAGGAAGCGCGCTGGATCGGGCACTCCGCCGAGCATGCCCATATTGATCGCCGGGCGCGCGATCTCGTCGGGATGGTCGGAAAGATTGACTCCGAAGCCGACGACGATCGAGTCGTCGACCCGCTCGAGCAAAATCCCCGACAGCTTGGCTCCGGCGACGAGCAGGTCGTTGGGCCATTTGATCTCGATGATCATCCCCGCGACGACGAGGACGGAAGCCACTTCGTGAAGCGCGACCGCCGCGACCAGGGCCAGGGTTGGCGCCGGTGGGTCGCTCGCGCGCAGGCGCACGAGCGTGCTCGCATAGAGATTGCCGGGCGGGGAATGCCATTCCCTCCCTTGCCGGCCGCGCCCGCCGGATTGGCGTACGGCTCGAATCCAGACGCCCTCGGGCGCGCCTTCGCGGGCGAGTGCGGCAAGGTCGTCGTTGGTGGAGCCGGTCTCGGCGACGGTGCGGATGGCGGCCGCCATATTCTCAGACATAGCCGCCGTCCTTGGCGATGAGCAGGGCCTGGGAAAGGCTCCTCACGCCCAGCTTCTTCATGAGATTGGCGCGGTGGAGCTCGACCGTCCGGACGCTGAGGCCCAGATCGTGGGCGACGATCTTGTTGGGGGCTCCGTCCGCGAAGGCGACGAGAACCTCCTTCTCCCGGGGGGTCAGGGTGGAAAGCGCCGAGATCCGGGACATGGGCTGGCTCTCGAGCAGCGCGAAGCCCTTCTCCACCGAGGCGACCAGCTGGTCGACCCGGAAGGGCTTCTCGATGAAGTCGACCACCCCCAGCCGGCCGGCCCGCATCGCATGGGGGACGTTGCCGTTGCCCGACACGACGATCACGGGATAGGCCGCCCTCCCCTTCGCGATCACTTCGAGCAGGTCGAGGCCGTTGATCCCGGGGAGGTTGATGTCGACGATGATGCAGCCCGCCGGCCTCTCCTCATGCCCGGACAGGAAGGATTCGGCCGAATCATACTCCTCGATCTGGGTGCAGCAATCGGCCAGCGACTGCCGCACGAGATCGCGAAGCAGCTTTTCGTCCTCGATGATATAGGCTCGCCGGTTGACCATTTGCCTCCGTTGGTTCGCCGGGCTCGACGAGGACCGAGCGAACGCTTCTAGACTAACCTTCGCTTAGGCCTACGGCCATCGCCCACATAGGTATTTTTCCGAAGTAGGACAAAACGGTCCGCAGCGAGCACGATGCGCGGGCCGCCGGGGGGAGGCATCCCATTCCTTCGAGCGGCCTGTAGCTGCATGGATCGGGCCGGCGGCCGGCATGGCCGCCGGTCCGATCTGGCTCTCAGAAAAGGGCGCTTGCGGCGTTGTCCGCAAACCGCCCGATATAAGGGATGGTCAGATAGCCGAGCGGCGAGACGAACAGGGCTGCGAGCACGATCAGGGCCGACTGCGGGACGTCGTCCGTCTCGGCGTAGGCGGGCGCGGGATCGTCGAAGTACATCGTCTTGACGATCTTGAGATAATAGAAGGCGCTGATCACCGAAGTGGCGATCCCGACCGCGGCGAGCCAGGTGAGATCGGCCCGGACGGCCGCGTCGAACACCAGGAACTTGGGCCAGAAGCCGAAAAGCGGCGGGACTCCGGCAAGGCTGAACATGAACATCGCCATTCCCGCGGCGAGCCAGGGCCGGGTGGTCGAAAGGCCGGACAGGCTCGAGATGCTTTCGACCGGCCGGCCGTCCTTGTCGCGCATCCTCAGCACCACCAGGAAGGTGCCGAGCGTCATCGCCGTATAGACCGCCATGTAGAAGAGCACCGAGGCGACCCCGTAGCGGGTGGCCGCGGCCAGTCCGATCAGTGCGAAGCCGACATTGTTGATCGAGGAATAAGCGAGCAGCCGCTTGATGTTGGGCTGGCCGATCGCCGCCACTCCGCCCAGGATGGTCGAGGCGAGCGCCATGAAGATGACGATCTGCCGCCATTCGAAGGCGGCAGGCCCCATCGCCTCGATGGCGACCCGGGTGAGGAGGGCCATTGCGGCGACCTTGGGCGCGGAGGCGAAGAAGGCGGTGACGGGCGTCGGAGCGCCTTCGTAGACGTCCGGAGTCCACATGTGGAACGGCACCGCCGAGACTTTGAAGGCGATCCCGGCGAGGACGAAGACGATCCCGAACAACAGGCCCGTCGACAGGCCGTCCGGCGATGCCTTGGATTCTCCGATCCCCTGGGCGACCTCGCCGAACAGGGTCGAGCCGGTGAAGCCGTAGAGGAGCGAGATTCCGTAGAGGAGGATGCCGCTGGCCAGCGCCCCGAGGACGAAATATTTGAGGCCGGCCTCGGCCGAGCGGTTGTCGCGCCTCTGGAAGCTGGCGAGCACGTAGGCGGAAAGGCTCTGAAGCTCGAGGCCGACATAGAGCGTGAGCAGGTCTCCGGCGGAGACCATCATCCCCATTCCGACCGTCGAGAGCAGGATCAGGCAGGGATATTCGGCGCGATAGTCCCGGTCGCGCGAGAACCAGCCCGAGGCCGCGACCAGGGAGACGGCGGCGGCGATGTAGATCAGGATCTTGGCGAAGGCGGCGAAGCCGTCGCCGATGTAGAGGCCGTCGAAGGCCGTACCGCCGCGGGCGCTGATCCCGGGGACCGCGAAGGCCGCCCCGGCAAGCGCGGCGATCCCGAGCCAGGTCAGAAGCCGGGCGTGCTTGTCGCCCATCCAGGCGGCCGCAAGCATCAGCGCAAGCGCCGCCAGGGTAAGGATGATCTCCGGAAGGGTGAAGAGGAGCGAGGCGGTCATGCGTCACCCGTCATCCCGGCGACGGCCGGGACCTCGGGGAGACCCGCCGAGACTTCTTGTCCTGAGGTCCCGGCTTTCGCCGGGATGACGATGAAAGTCATCAATGCTCCTCCCCGGGCGCATGGCTGTGGCCCTCGGGCTCGGGGCCCTCCGGTGCGGGCACGGGCGCGGGTGCGTGGGGTTCGGACGACTGGGCCTTCGGCAAAGGCGCGCCCTTGTTGGTCGGAGCGGCGTCTCCGGGCGGGTTGGCCCGCTCGATCCGCGCCATCAGGAAGCCGACGTCCCGGCGGATCGTCGACATGAAGCTTTCGGGATAGACTCCCATCCACAGCACCACCGCCGCGATCGCTCCCAACGACGCGAGCTCGCGCTTGTCGAGATCGGGCATCGCCGCGGCGTCGGGGTTGCGGCTCGTCCCGTAGGCGACCCGCCAGTAGAGCCAGAGCATGTAGGCCGCGCCGAGGATGATGCCGGTCGTCGCGACGACGGCGACCAGGCTGCTCGCCTCGTAGGCGCCGACCAAAGCGAGGAACTCCCCGACGAAGCCGCTCGTCCCAGGCAGTCCGACCGAAGCCATGGTGAACAGGAGGAACAGCAGGGCGAAGGCCGGCATGTTGTTGGAGAGGCCGCCATAGCGGTCGATCTCGCGCGTGTGCAGCCGGTCGTAGACGACCCCGACGCACAGGAAGAGCGCGCCCGAGACCAGGCCGTGGCTGAGCATGACGATGATTCCGCCCTCGATCCCCTGCCGGTTGAAGGCGAACAGGCCGATGGTGACGAAGGCCATGTGGGCGACGGAGGAATAAGCGATCAGCTTCTTCATGTCCCGCTGCACCAGCGCGACCAGCGAGGTGTAGACGATGGCGATCATGCTCAGCGCGAAGATCAGCCAGACGAGCTGGGCCGAGGCTTCCGGGAACATCGGCAGCGAGAAACGGAGGAAGCCGTAGCCGCCCAGCTTCAGCAGCACCCCGGCGAGGATCACAGAGCCCGCGGTCGGCGCCTGGACGTGGGCGTCGGGGAGCCAGGTATGGACCGGCCACATCGGCATCTTGACCGCGAAGGAAGCGAAGAATGCGAGCCACAGCCAGGTCTGCGCCTCGGCCGGGAAGTCGGTCACCATCAGCTTGTTGATGAAGGTCGTTTCGGCGTAATTCACCATCCACAGCATTGCGATCAGCATCAGCACCGAGCCGAGCAGGGTGTAGAGGAAGAATTTGTAGCTGGCGTAGATCCGCTCGGCCCCGCCCCAGATTCCGATGATAAGGAACATCGGGATCAGGCCGGCCTCGAAGAAGATGTAGAAGAGGAAAATGTCCTGCGCCATGAAGACGCCAAGCGTCATCGTCTCCACGAGCAGAAAGGCCGCCATATATTCCGGAACCCGCCGCTCGATCGACTTCCAGCTGGCGAGGATGCAGATCGGCATCAGGAAGACGGTGAGCATGATCAGCAGGACGGCGATGCCGTCGACCCCGAGGAACCAGGAGAATCGGCCGAAGAAGCCGCTCGCCAGCTCCTGGAACTGCCATTGCTGGCCCGACAGCGCATACTGGTTCCAGAGCAGGATGCCGAGAGCCAGGTTCGCCAGAGTAGCGATCAGCGCGACCCAGCGCGCGCTTCTGGCGGAGACGCACAGGCAGACGATCGCCGCGGCCAGCGGAATCGCCAGCATCTCCGAGAGGATCGGAAAGGGGTAATCCAACAGATAACGGGATTCGATCATCGCGCCATCGCCCAGGTCGCGGCGGCGGCGAGCCCGATCAGCATCACCAGCGCATAGGTGTAGAGATAGCCGGACTGGAGCCGGGCGGTCAGCACGTTGCCCACCCGGACCATGGTCGCGGCGCCGTCGGGGCCGAAGCGGTCGATCGTCTTCTCGTCGCCGCGCTTCCAGAACAGCCGCCCGAGCCAGAGCGAGGGACGGATGAAGACGACCTCGTATATCTCGTCGAAATACCACTTATTGTAGAAGAATTTGTAGAGGATCCCCCACTGGCCGACGAAGCGGGCGGGGATATCGGTGTTCCGGATATAGGCCTGGAGCGCGATCAGGAAGCCGACGATCATCACCGCGGCCGGGGCGAGCTTCACCCACAAGGGTACTTCGTGGATCGCGTGGGCGAGATGGGTGTCGAAGGCGATGCTCGAGCCCCAGAAATGCACGCCTTCCTCCGCTTCGATGAACGGTCCGTGGAAGAGCATTCCCGCGAAGATCGCGCCGAGCGAAAGCACGCCCAGAGGCACCAGCATCGTCCAGGGGCTCTCGTGCGGATGGTAGCCGCCGGTTCCGTTTGGCACTTCCCGCGCCGAAGCCTCGTTCGGACTTGTGTCGTGGCCGCTCTCCTCGGCCGCCGGTTCGTCGCCATGATGGCCGTGGTCGTGAAGAGCGTGCTGGATATGCTCGGAGGCGGCCCAGCGCGCCTTACCGAAGAAGGTCAGGAAGATCAGCCGCCAGCTGTAGAAGCTGGTCAGGAGGGCGGCGGTGATTCCGATGACGAACGCGAAACCGCCGGCTCCGGTGCCGCTCGCGAAGGCGCTCTCGATGATCGCGTCCTTCGAGTAGAAGCCCGCGAAACCGAACACGCCCAATATGCCGACCCCGGTGATCGCAAGCGTTCCGATCAGCATCGCCCAGAAAGTGATCGGGATCTCTTTCCTGAGCGCCCCGTAAAAGCGCATGTCCTGCTCGTGGTGCATGGCGTGGATCACCGAGCCGGCCCCGAGGAACAGAAGCGCCTTGAAGAAGGCGTGGGTGAAGAGGTGGAACATCGCCGCGCCGTAGGCGCCGACGCCCGCCGCGAAGAACATGTAGCCCAGCTGCGAGCAGGTCGAATAGGCGATGACCCTCTTGATGTCGTTCTGCACCGTTCCGACGGTGGCTGCGAAGATGGCGGTCGCCGCTCCGATCACGGTGACGAGGGCGAGAGCGGTCTCGCTGGTCTCGAACATCGGCGACAGTCGGCAGACCATGAACACGCCCGCGGTCACCATGGTCGCGGCATGGATCAGGGCGGAGACCGGAGTCGGGCCCTCCATCGCGTCGGGAAGCCAGGTGTGGAGGCCGAGCTGGGCGGACTTGCCCATCGCCCCGATGAACAGGAGGATGCAGATCAGCGTCATCGTGTCGAAACGCTGGCCGAGGAAGCCGATCGTCGAGCCCGCCATCCCGGGGGAGGCGGCGAGGATCTCGGGAATCGAGACGGTGCCGAAGACCAGGAAGGTCGCGAAGATGCCGAGCGAGAAGCCGAAATCGCCGACCCGGTTGACCACGAAGGCCTTGAGCGCGGCGGCGTTGGCCGAGGGCTTGTGGTACCAGAAGCCGATGAGGAGGTAGGAAGCGAGGCCTACCCCTTCCCAGCCGAAGAACATCTGGACGAGGTTGTCGGCCGTCACCAGCATCAGCATCGCGAACGTGAAGAGCGACAGATAGGCGAAGAAGCGGGGCTGGCTGTCGTCCTGCGCCATATAGCCCCAGGAGTAGAGGTGGACGAGCGCCGACACCGTCGTCACGACCACCAGCATCACGGAAGTGAGGGCGTCGACCCGAAGGCTCCAGTCGACCCGCATCGGCTCGGAGTGGATCCAGTCGAGCACCGGGTAGAGCTGGCTTTCGCCATGGCCGCCCACGAAGCCGAGGAAGATCGGCCAGGACAAGGCGCAGGCGGTGAAGAGCGCGCCCGTCGTGACCAGCTTGGCGACCATGTTGCCGAGCAGGCGGTTGCCAAGCCCGGCGACGATCGCCGCCAGCAGCGGCAGGAAGACGATGAGGACTACGGAGTTCATTGCGGCGCGACCCCCTCCCCGTCATTGCGAGCGTCGCGAAGCAATCCAGCGCGGCCTCGGAGGCCCGCTGGATTGCCGCGTCGCTTCGTTCCTCGCAATGACGGCCGCATCCTCACCCCTTCATCTGCTGGACGTCGTCGACCGCAATAGTGCCCCGGCCGCGGAAGTAGATGACTAGGATGGCGAGCCCGATCGCCGCCTCGCCGGCGGCCACGGTCAGGACGAACATGGCGAATACCTGGCCGACCATGTCGCCGAGATAGGCGGAGAAGGCGACGAAATTGATGTTCACGGCGAGCAGGATGAGCTCGATCGCCATCAGGATGACGATGATGTTCTTCCGGTTGAGGAAGATCCCGAACACGCCGAGCACGAACAGGATCGCCCCGACGGCGAGGTAATGGCCGAGGCCGATCATTCGATGCCTCCAGCCAGGCAGGAAATCCGTTCGGGCTGAGCTTGTCGAAGCCCTCTCCTTCTTCCCTGCGCCGCGAAGCAAGAAAGGCCCCCTTCGACGCCGCCTGCGGCGTCGCTCAGGACAGGCTTCGCCAGGCTCAGGGCGAACGGTGTGTGGGACCGGGTCACAGCTTCATCCCCTCCCCTATTCCCGGCTTCATGTTGACCACCGCATCCTCGGGCCGGCGGCGGTTCTGCTCGCTCACATTCTGCGGCCGGAGCCCGCTGCGGGTGCGGTGGGTGAGGACGATCGCTCCGATCATCGCCACCAGAAGGACGAGGCCGGCGCCCTCGAACACGTAGAGGTAGCGGGTGTAGAGGACTCGGCCGAGCGCCTCGATGTTCGGGATGTTCGGATCGGTCGGAGCGCCGCGCGCTCCGGCCCCGATCGCCCCCGCGTTCCAGGCCATGACCGCGAAGAATATCTCGACGAGCAGCACCAGCGCCAGGGCGAATCCGTAGGGCCAGTAGCGCGCCACCCCGGCTCGCATCGTGGCGAAATCGACGTCGAGCATCATCACCACGAACAGGAAGAGCACTGCGACCGCCCCGACGTAGACGATCACCAGGAGCATTGCGATGAACTCGGCCCCCAGGATCAGGAAAAGCCCCGCCGCATTGAAGAAGGCGAGGATCAGCCAGAGCACCGAGTGGACCGGGTTGCGCGACAGGATCGTCATCACTCCACTGGCGATGACCAGGGTCGCGAAGAGGTAGAAGGCGAAGGCTTCGATCATTCCAGCTCCTCCCCGGAACTGGGAGGGGGACCGCCCGCCGTAGGCGGGTGGTGGAGGGGGCCCGACGGCAGCGCGGCGGAGAGGTGGGCCCCCCCCCCCATGCTTCGCATGGTCCCCCCCCCC
>DASQZF010000032.1:0-22631 GCA_035638835.1 Allosphingosinicella sp.
GGATCGAGTCGACCGCCATCGAGACGTAGGCGGCCGCACCGTGAAGCTCGGCCTTGTCGAGCGATTCAAGCAGGTCGTTCAGCTTGGCGTGCAGCCCCTCGACCTTGTGCTGCGAGGAGCGCGCTTCCGATAGCTTCGAGTCCATTCATGGGCCTCCCCTTTCGGTGCGCAGCTCTTCCAGACCGTGCCTGGCAGCGCACCCTTCGCCCGAACCGCGTCCCATCACGCGTCCAGGCCAGAAGCCCCTGCCGCTTCCTTTACGCTAACGTAAGTCGGGCGGGAAGGGGGACGGAGCAACTAGTCGATCCGTTTTGAACGAAGTTTTTCGGATTTAGGAAATGGCCGCCGACACTTCGTCGAGCCTGGCGATCTGGGCGGGGGTCAGATCCAGCTCCATCGCTCCGATCAGCTCCTCGAGCTGCTCGAGGGTCCTGGCGCTGGCAATGGGCGCCGCAACGGCCGGTTGAGCGGCCACCCAGGCCAGGGCGATCTGCCCCTGCGTCGCCCCGGTCTCCTCCGCAAGCCCGTCGAGGACGGAGAGAATATCCGGACCCCGGCCTTCCACATATTTCGCCATCCGGCCGCCGCGGACGCTCCGGCCGTAATCCGCCTCGCTTCGATATTTGCCGGTGAGATAGCCGGAAGCGAGGCCGTAGAAGGGCAAAGCGGCGATATTCTCGGCGAGGCAGAGCCGCTGCATCTCCCCCTCCAGCTTGCTCCGCTCCAGCAGATGATATTCGTTCTGGAGCACTTCATAGCGGCTCGTCCCCATTTCCCGCGCCAGCGAGATCGCCCCTCCGAGCCGCTCCGCGCTGAAGTTGGAAGCCCCGAGGACCCGCACCTTGCCCGCCTTGACCAGTCGGTCGAACGCCTCGATCACCTGCTCCATCGGCGTGTCCGGATCGTCCTGGTGCGCGTAATAAAGGTCGATCGTCTCCACCCCGAGCCGCTTCAGAGACTCTTCGGCGGCCTTTTCGATTCGCCAGGGCTCGAGCTTGCCGCCCCCATGGCGGTGGAGCATCCCCACCTTGGTCGCGATCAGGACGCCTTCGCTCGAGCCCCGCCGCCTCAGCCATTCGCCGATCAGGGTCTCCGATTCGCCGCCCCGATGGCCCGGCACCCAGGCCGAGTAGACGTCGGCGGTGTCGATCATCGTCCCACCGGCCTCGACGAACCGGTCGAGGATCCGGAACGCCTCCTCTCCGCACGCGGTCCAGCCGAAGACGTTTCCGCCAAGGACCAGCCGCGGAGTCTCGAGCCCGCTGCGCCCGAGGGGTCGAAGCTCAGACATCGCGATCCTCCTTCAAGCGTCCCCTCGTCGCGCCCGCCGGGCTTCCAGCGCCTCGATCGCTTCGCGCACCCGCTGGGTGTCCCCGCGCGGAACGACCAGCACTGCGCGCTCGGTGGCGACGATGACCAGGTCCTCGACCCCGAGCGCCACCACCACCGGCCCGTCGGAGCGGACCAGGCAGTTGCGGCTGTCGGGCGCGACGACGTCGCCGGTGAGCAGATTGCCGTCCGGATCGAGCGGGCCGAGCGCGTGGAGAGCTTCCCAGCTGCCGATGTCGGTCCAGCCCATCGAAACGGGCACCACCGCCACCCGCTCGGCCTTCTCCATCACCGCGGTGTCGATCGAGGCGGAGGGGGAGGATTCGAAATCGCCCTCCACCGCGGCCAGGACCGCGGGGGCATGCCGGCCGAGAGCGTCGAGCAGCGCCTCGCGGGCGAACAGGAAGATCCCGGCGTTCCAGTCCCAGCCGCCCTCGGCGAGCCAGGCCTGCGCCGTGGCCCGGTCCGGCTTCTCCGCGAATCGGGCGGCGCGGAAGGCTCCGGGGCCGAGCGGCTCGCCCCGCCGGATGTAGCCGTAGCCGGTCTCGGCCCGATCGGGCTCGATCCCGAAGGTCACCAGCCAGCCCTGCGCGGAGAGCGGCGCCGCGACCGCGACCGCCGCCCGGAAGGCCGCCTCGTCCTCGATATGATGGTCGCTGGGCATCACCAGCAGCAGCTCGCCTTCCTCCGCCGCCAGCGCCGCAAGCGCCACCGCCGCGGCGGTTCCGCGCGCGCAGGGCTCGAGCACCAGCCGGGCGTCGGGCACCTCGGCTCGAACCGCCAGGGCCTGCTCGCGGGCCGCAACGACGATCGGCGACGCCCAGCCCGCCGCCCGGCTCGCGGTCGCCTTGAGGAGGCTCTCCTCGCCGGCCAGGGCCAGGAACTGCTTGGGCCGGCCGGCCCGCGACAGCGGCCACAGCCGGGTCCCGGCGCCGCCGGACAGGATGACGGGCCTGATCGTGGGGGAGGTCATGCCGGCCGTGTAGCCCGAGCCGGACCCCGCCGTCATGCTGAACTTGTTTCAGCATCCAGGGTCGAACCGTCCGGCGGGCGGAAAGCTGGACCTGAGACGAGTGGTTAATCAGTGCCAGGCACCAATTGAGCTCGCAGGGGTCGCCCGTTAATTGGTGCCAGGCACCAATTATGAAAATCCGTTAATTGGTGCCAGGCACCAATTACGGATGTGGGCGGGGCACCGCCTCAGGTCCTGACGATCGCCTCGCCCATCTCCAGCTTCTTGCCCTTGGTCACGATGACGACGTCGCCGAGCTTCGCCGCTCCGAACAGCTTCCTCGCGAACTCGGTCGGAACCGCGACGCAGCCATGGGTGGCGAAGCCGGGGGCGACGCTGTCGCTGCCGTGGATGGAGATCCCGTCATTGGTCATCCGCATCATGTAGGGCATGGGCGAGCCGTAGAGGTTGGAGACGTGCTTCGCCTTCTTCTGGGAGATCGGGAAGGCGCCGAGCGGAGTGGGCTTATCGTCGCGGCCGTAGAGGATCGCGGCCGCTCCGATCTCGAAGCCGCCGCGGAAGATGGAGAGGACTCCCGCCTCGAGGTCGACCGTGATCACCACCGGTCCCTCGGCGGGGGCGCCGCTCTCGTCCCAATGATGGTCGCCCATCTTGAGCGGACCGGGGATGTCGAGGATCCGACGGACCGTGAACTCCGAATCGACCGCAGCCGGCGCTGCGGCCTCGATCACCGGGGCGGCCTGGAGCGGGGTGGCCACGGCCGGAGCCTCGGCCGACGCGGGGGCCCGGCCCGGCTCGTCCGCGACCTCGAATCCGACGACGAGGATCGCCGCGCCCGCAAGCAGGGCCTTCCCAATCCGCGCCGCCAATGTCCGTCCTGCCATGTCCTGCTCCCAGCTGCCTTGTCGGCCCGTGAAGCGTTCCAATGTGGCGAGCGATCCATCCCCGCCACCCCCGGATTCGGCCTGTGCCGGGACGGGACGGCGGACCTGCAAATCCTAAGACCCGAAGCGGACGGCGGCCCTTTCCGCTCCGACCTGACGACGCCCGGCGCTTCGCCCCCCGCGCAACGCCGGGCGTCCAGATGCGGGACATGCCCGCGCCGACTCGCTTTAGTGGAGCGGCGGCCTTTCGCAGATTGATCCGGATCCGGAGGTTTCGCAAGCCCGCCCGAAGCCGCCCGCTTTCTTTATCTTGTTGATTGTAATTGTTGGATAATCCAGAAACCCCGATCTCGGTTCATCTTGACTTAACCTCGATAAGTGCTATATCGGACCTACCGAGAGTTTGGAATGGCTTCCTCTCACGGTGGGGGCTGGGGGGTTTGCTTCCACGGGCCGCTCGGCCCCCTTATCGCTTCGCCTCCGAGGCTTCCCGAGCCTCCGCCACCTCCGAGTTTCCGTCGGTCCGCGCTTTCGGAATGCCCGCTTCGGCCATGCCGCGCCATGGCGGGGGCGAGCCGAGATCCTTCGGCTCGGGACGCGTGATTTCCCAATTGGCCTTCTGGAAATGGTCGGCGATATGGTCGGCCACCGCGCCGTGGACCTGCGGCTCCTGGTCGGGATCGTTCCGCTTCTCGAGCGCCGCCAGCTGGTACTTTTCCAGCGCCCGCCAGACATGCCTGGGCATGACCCGAAGCCAGACCCGGATCGCCCGGGCGAGTTCGGCGGAGGTGACGGCGATTCGCTTGTCCATTTGAGAACAAATAGAGAACAAACCTTGCAATTCGCAATCGATTTTTCGCATTTCCCGGCGCTTCCCTCGCGCCGCCCGGAACGATAAGCCTTCCTCATGTGCAACCTCTACCGCCAGCGCAGCACCGAGGATCTCGGCCGCCTGTTCGACGCCGTTCCGCTCGACCTTCCTTTCGAAGCCAGGCCCGACATCTATCCGAAATATGAAGCGGTGGTGGTGCGCAAGGAGGACGGGGTCCGCCGGCTCGACTGCATGGCCTGGGGGATCGTCCGGACCATGCCGGGCAAGAGCGGCAAGCCGGTCAAGAAGGCGATCACCAACGTCCGCAACCTGGCCAGCCCCTTCTGGCGATCGACCATCGCCAATCCCGCCCAGCGCTGCCTCGTCCCCTTCTCCAGCTTCGCCGAGCCTCGTCCGGGCAAGGATCCCGAGACCGGCCGGCCGGCACACTGGTGGTTCACGATCGAAGGCGAGGAAGGCTGCGCCTTCGCCGGGATCTGGCGGATGAGCGAGGGCGCGAGGCGCTTCGCCTTCCTCACCTGCGACCCCAACCCCCTGGTCGCCCCGCTCCACCCCAAGGCGATGCCGGTGATCCTCCAGCGCGAGGATTACGATTTCTGGCTCGACGGCGAGGCCGCCGATGCCTGCTCGCTGGCCCAGCCCTATCCGAGCCAGCTGATGCGGGTGGCCTAGTCGCCTTCTCCGGAAAGTAACTGTCACTAGTGACGGTCACTGATTTCACCCAAGGCACCAAGGGGGCCGAGGCGGTTCAACCGGCTGTATGTGGCCCGCTGCATTTGCGCGATGAGGAGCGACGTCGGCGCTCCAGCGAGATCCGCCCGCAAGCCGCCGCTCCGAGCCCTTCTCCCTTGGATCCTGGCTTTCGTCGGGATGACAGAAAAGGCGCCGTCGCTATCCGGACCGTGCCGTGGCGGTTTTCCAAAAGGCCCAGGATGCGCTCGACGCCGCCGCCCATACGCCGGACGAGGATCTCTACGACCGGCTGGGAGGCTGCCATGATCGCGCCATGCGCCGGCTGCTTCGGACGCCGGCGCCCGATCTTTCCGCTCTCGTCGCCAAGCTCGACCTTGCCCTCGACGAGCGGTCCGGCGAATTCTTCGGGGAGTGCGCCGATATGAGGGCGATCAAGAGCGGCGCCCGGCGGCCGGCCTCGCCGGCAATGCAGGGACGGTGACTGCCCAGCGCGTTGGCTCCGGCCTCGAATGTCGTGGAGCCCGCCGCCGGAACCCGATTCCGCCCGAGGCATTGGGGGTGGAAAGGAGGAACGCGGATGGTCGACGACCTGAACAATCGAGGCCCGCAGGATCGGGCGCGGGTGAACGTCAACGAGGATCATGAGGTCCGCTACTGGACCGGCAAGTTCGGCTGCACCGAGGAGGAGCTCCGGGCCGCCGTCGGCAAGGTGGGCGTCATGGCCGACGACGTCGAACGCGAGCTCAAGGGCAGATAGGGCTAAACGCCTGCCCGTTGCCTGGCCGCGTCAGCCGATTGAATGGGTTCGCACAAAGATCACAAAAAGGGCACGAAGCGTCGGCGCGCCGCTAGGGCGCTGTGGGAATAGGTTGAATCGCCACAACCGTTCGCCCTGAGCCTGTCGAAGCCTGTCCTGAGCCGGCCGCCGCAGGCGGCAGCCGAAGGGGGCCTTCCTTCTTGCTTTACAAAGGGAAGAGAGGGCTTCGACAAGCTCAGCTCGAACGGAGACGGGTCAATCCGACTCCCGAGCGCTCTAGCGCCGCAGGCAGTCTCCGCCACGGTGAAAAGGGGATTGTCACCGAAAGGCCTGCTCTGCGCTCGTCACCGGCTCGAACCCTTCGTGCCCTTGGTGCCCTTCGTGATCTTTGTGCGAATCTCACACCGCCTCTCCGCCCGCACGGGCCTTGCCGGTCAGGCGCCCAACAGCCTGAACCGGCATCTTCCGTAAACAACGACATCGGCGTTAGCGGCCTGAGCCGATCGAATCGATTTGGTGCGCCGCAGCCCTGACCCCGCTGGGTTTCCACTGCCCGACCTTATTACAAGCTTTGCACTTCGATGTCCCCGCATGACCGTCATTTCGCATTTGCGCCACATGCCGCGAAACGGCGCCCCGGATTGAAGCGGTGACGCCCGATGCGCGCCCGGGCCTCGAAAATTGGGGCAATCGAGATGGTTGCCGCCTTTTTCACGCTTTCTTTGTCAATTTGAGCGACACTAAGGACCTGTCGGCAGAATTTACACTCCGCGAGGCGCCCGCCCCTTGATCCGGTTGTTCAAGCATTACGTCCCCCACAGCGTCCTGATGCTGGGCGTGATCGACTTCCTGCTGCTGCTTGGCGCCGGGGAGGCGGGGTGGCTCCTGCGCCTGTGGCAGATCGAGGGAAGTGCCGATCCCAACGTCCAGCGGCTTCCCCACCTGCTCACCTTCGCGATCGTCCTCCAGCTCGCCATGGTCGGGGTCGGTGCCTATGGGGTCGACGCGCTTCGCTCGATGCGGCTCGCGGCCGCTCGGCTGGTGGTCTCCGTGTCGCTGGGCGTGCTCCTGCTCGCTCTGGTCTTCTTCTTCTTTCCGGCGCTGACCTTCTGGCGCTCGAACCTGCTCTACGCGATGGGCTTCGCGCTCCTCCTGCTGTTCGCCGCCAGGCTGGTCTTCGGCCGGGCGCTGGGCAGCGAGGCGTTCAAGCGCCGGATCCTCGTCCTCGGCGCGGGCCCGCGCGCGGCCAGGCTCGAGGCGCTGGAGCGGACCGACGGGGCGGGCTTCGCGATCGCCGGCTATGTCGGGATGAACGACGGCGCCCAGGCGGTGCCGCATTCGGTCAATCGCGACGCCATCGCCAACCTCACCGCCCATGTCGTCCGGCTTCGAGTGACCGAAGTCGTGCTCGCTCTGGAGGAGAGGCGGAACGCGCTTCCGCTCGCCGACCTGCTCCGGATCAAGACGACCGGAGTCCATGTCAACGAATTCTCCTCCTTCATCGAGCGCGAGACCGGCCGGGTCGACCTCGACAGCGTCAATCCGAGCTTCCTGATCTTCTCCGACGGATTCAATTCCGGGCGTCGGATTTCCGCGGCCGGCAAGAGGCTGTTCGACATCGTCGTCTCGGGCGTGATCCTGGTCCTCTTCACGCCGCTCATCCTCCTCACCGCGCTGGCGGTGAAGCTGGAGAGCAAGGGGCCGGCCTTCTTCCGCCAGCGCCGGGTCGGGCTCTACGGGGAGAATTTCGAGCTGGTGAAGCTTCGCTCGATGCGCGAGGACGCCGAGGTCGGGGGCAAGGCGGTCTGGGCCCAGAAGGACGATCCGAGGGTGACCCGGGTCGGGTCCGTGATCCGAAAGCTGAGGATCGACGAGCTCCCCCAGGCCTGGACGGTTCTGACCGGAAAGATGAGCCTGGTCGGGCCGCGTCCGGAGCGCCCGCAGTTCGTCGCCGATCTCGAGGCGAGGCTCCCATATTATGCCGAGCGCCATGTGGTGAAGCCGGGGATCACCGGTTGGGCGCAGATCAACTTCCCCTACGGCGCTTCGGTGGAAGATGCCCGCCAGAAGCTCGAGTTCGACCTTTACTATGCCAAAAACTACACCCCTTTCCTGGACTTATTGATTTTACTTCAAACTGTTAGGGTGGTTCTGTTTCCGGGCGGGGCGGGCGCGAGATGATCGTCCTTCTCGGCTTCTGGGCCCACGCCCTCGCCGCCTTGCTCTACGGGGCGCTGGCTCTGTGGCAGCTTCGCCGCTGGAACGAGGACGGCGGCAACCGGCGGCTCGTCGCCGCCTTCGCGGTGACCTCGGCCTGGGCGATCTTCATCGCCATGCAGGGGCCGCGAAGCTTCGGCGGCGGGATCGCCGAGGCCGCCCGCAACTTCGCCTTCCTCGGCTTCATGTACGCGATCGTCAGCCGAGCCGCCGACGAGCGCGGGCAGCAGGGGGTAAAGCTCGTCTACACGGTGGTCGCGGGCGTGATCGGGCTCCAGCTGACGCTTGCGGGAGTGACTCCCCAATTCGCCTCCAACCCAATTCTCTACGGCGCCCTCATTTCGACCCTCCAGGTGATCGGCCTGACCATCGCCGCGGGCTCGCTCGTCCTCGTCCACAATCTCTACGGCCAGGCCGCGCACGAGAGCCGGTGGGGAATCCGACTGCCGATGATCGCGCTGGCCGGAATGTGGGCCTACGATCTCCACCTCTACACAGTCGCCTGGCTCACCCGCGGGCCGGTCGAGGACCTCTATGCGATGCGGGGCGCGATCCTGTCGATGCTCGTGCCGCTGTTCGCGCTCGCGAGCCGCCGCAACGCGCGCTGGCGGATGCACCTGTCGCGGGCGGCGACCTTCCAGTCGCTCTCGCTGATCGGGATCCTGGGCTATCTCATCCTGATGATGACGGCGAGCCGGGCGCTCGAGGTGGTCGGCGGCAATTGGGTCCGGATCGGCCAGGTCGGGCTCGTCTTCGCGATCACGATCGCCGCGGTGATCCTTCTGCCCTCGGGGCGGATGCGGGCCTGGTCCAAGGTGGTCGTGGCCAAGCATTTTTTCGAGCATCGCTACGACTATCGAGAGGAATGGCTTCGGTTCACCCGGACCGTCGGCGGCGACGCTCCGCTCGGGGAGCGGATCATCAAGGCGATCGCCGACATCGGCCAATCGCCCTCGGGGCTGCTTCTGGTGCCCGAAGGGGGGCGATTGAGCGTCGCTGCCCGGTGGAACTGGCGCGATGACCTGCCCGAAGCGAGCGCGGAAGACGCGATCCTGATCGGCTTTCTCGAGGAGAGCGGCCACGTCCTCGATTTCACCGGGCTTCGAGCCGGAATGCTCCGGACCGAGGAGGCGGAGGTCCGGGTTCCGGCTCCTCTGGCCGCGCTCCATGGCCTGTGGGCCGGAGTGCCGCTCATTCACGGCGACCGCCTCGTCGGCCTCGTCCTGCTCGAGCATTCGCTCGTCCGACGGCCGCTCGACTGGGAGGATTTCGACCTGTTCCGAACCGTCGGGATCCAGGCTGCGAGCTATCTGGCCGAGGCGCACACCCAGGACGCGCTCGCCGACGCCCGTCGGTTCGACGAGTTCAACCGGCGCTTCGCCTTCATCATCCACGACATCAAGAACCTGGTCAGCCAGCTCAGCCTGGTCGTTCGCAACGCCGAACGGCATGCCGACAAGCCCGAGTTCCGCGAGGATATGATCGCGACCCTGGAGAGCTCGGTCAAAAAGATGAACGACCTTCTCGCCCGGCTCCACCGCGGCGCCGGCAATGTCGAGGCGGAGCCGGTTCGGGCGATCCCGCTCCGCCAGGCGGTGGCGGCGGTGGCCGAGGTGAAGAGACGGGTTCACCCGGTCGAGGTGGAAGGCGACCCGGCGATCGCCGCTCTGGCCGATCCGGCGCGTCTGGAGCAGGCGCTCGCCCATCTCGTCCAGAACGCCATCGACGCAAGCCCCGGCGGAGCCGCCGTCAGGATGGTCTGCACCCGGCGCGGCGGGGAAGCGGCGATCGAGATCGTCGACCGCGGCGAAGGCATGTCGTCGGACTTCATCCGGACCCGCCTGTTCCAGCCCTTCGCCTCGACCAAGGAAAGCGGCTTCGGAGTGGGGGCGTTCGAGGCTCGAAGCCTGATCGCGGCGATGGGCGGCCGAATCGAGGTCGACAGTCGCGAAGGGGAGGGGAGCCGCTTCACGCTGTATTTACCGCTGGGTGAGACCGGCGACTACGAGATCGGACGGTTGAGGGCATGAGCGTGGACACCAGGGCGAAGCTTCTGATCGTCGAGGACGATGAGGGGCTGCAGAGGCAGCTTCGCTGGGCCTATGACGATTATGAGGTGCTGGTCGCCTCCAACCGCGACATGGCGATCAACCTGCTTCGCTCGGAGGAGCCGCCCGTGGTCACGCTCGACCTCGGCCTCCCGCCCGATCCAAACGGGGTCACCGAAGGCTTCGCCACGCTCGAGACGATCCTCTCTCTCAAGCCCGAGACCAAGGTGATCGTCGCGTCGGGCCACGGCGCCCGGGAGAGCGCGCTGAGGGCGATCGCTTCGGGCGCCTACGATTTCTACCAGAAGCCGGTCGACATCGACCAGCTCGGCCTCATCGTCCGCCGGGCCTTCCAGCTCCACGGGATCGAGACCGAGAATCGCAAGCTCGAAGTGCAGGCGGGCGAGGATCGCACCGTGCTCGGGACGATGATCACCGCCGCGCCTGAGATGATGAAGGTCGCACGGACGATCGAGCGGGTCGCCAATACGGGGGTGTCGGTGATGCTCCTGGGCGCCAGCGGAACCGGCAAGGAGCTGCTCGCCCGGGGCCTCCACCAGGCCAGCAACCGCTCGGGCGGCGGGTTCGTCGCGATCAACTGCGCGGCTATTCCCGAGAATCTGCTCGAGGCGGAGCTGTTCGGTTACGAGAAGGGCGCCTTCACCGGAGCGATCAAGACCAATGAGGGCAAGATCGAACTCGCCCATGGCGGAACCTTGTTCCTCGACGAGGTCGGCGACATCCCGCTTCCGCTCCAGGTCAAGCTCCTTCGATTCATCCAGGAAAGGGTGATCGAGCGGATCGGTGGAAGGAAGCCGATCGCGGTCGACACCAGGATCGTCAGCGCAACCCACCAGGACCTGCCGCAGATGATCAAGGCCGGCAGCTTCCGCGAGGATCTTTACTACCGCCTCGCCGAGATCGTCGTCCGGATCCCCAGCCTCGCCGAGCGGCACGGGGATTCGGTGCTTCTCGCCAAGCATTTCCTCCACCGCTTCGCCCGCGAGATGAACCCGCAGGTCAAGGGCTTCAGCCCCGGAGCCCTGGCCGCAATCGACGAATGGCCCTGGCCGGGCAACGTGCGCGAGCTCGAGAACCGAATGAAGCGCGCCGTCATCATGGCCGACGGCAAGCTGGTGACGGCCGAGGATCTCGACCTCGAGGCGCGCACCGAGGCGGCTCTGCCGGTCAACCTCAAGTCGGCTCGCGAGATCGCCGACCGCCGGGCGATCCGCCAGGCGCTGGCCCGGACGGAGAACAACATCTCGAGCGCCGCCAAGCTGCTCGGGATCAGCCGCCCGACGCTCTACGACCTCATGAAGCAATACGACCTCCAGCCGTGAGCGCCCGGACCGCCCTGATCGCCCTGCTCCTGCTCGGCGCCGCCGCCTGCTCCAATGCCGGCCCGGAATCGGCCGGCGAGGCCTACCAGCGCGGGCTGAAGGCCCTCGCCCAGGGGCAGCCGCGAACGGCGCGGATCGAGTTCCTGAACGCGATCAAGGCGCAGCCCGACAACAAGGCGCTTCGGCTGGCCCAGGCCCGCACCTATCTGCTGCTCGGCGACGGCGCTTCGGCCGAGGCGGAGCTGAAGCGGGCGAAGGCGCTCGGAACGCCGGAAAGCGAGATCGGGCACCTGCTCGCCCACGCTCTGCTCCTCCAGGGCCAGGCGGAGCGCGCCGCGGTCGAAGCGCGCAAGGCCGGCCCGGCGCATTCGGCTTATGCCGACCGGATGCTGGGCCGGGCCTTTCAGCTGACCGGAAAGCTGGAGGACGCGGCTGCCGCCTTCGACCGCGCACTGGCCGCGGCTCCGAACGATTCCGCCCTCTGGACCGATATCGCCGACTTCCGGCGCTCCACCGGCGAGACGGCCGGGGCCATCGAGGCGGCCGACCGCGCCGTTACGCTTGGGCCGCGCAACGTCGAGGCGCTCAGGCTTCGAGGCGAGCTTACCCGAAGCCAATACGGCCTCTCCGCGGCGATGCCCTGGTTCGACCGGGCGCTTCAGATCGATCCCGCCAACGTGCCCGTCCTGATCGAGCGCGCCGCGACCCTGGGCGATCTCGGCCGGACCCGCGAGATGCTTGCCGATTCGAGGCGGATCCTCAGCGTCTCCTCAAACAACCCTTCGGCTTATTATCTCCAGGCGGTGCTCGCGGCTCGGGGGCGGGACTTCGCGCTGGCGCGAAGCCTCTACCGGCGCACCGGGGGCGCATTCGAGAACCGACCGGCGGCGATGCTCCTTGCAGGGACGATCGAGCTCGGCGGGGGCAACCCCTCGCTCGCCATGGGGCCGCTCAAGCGGCTGCTCAAGGCCCAGCCCGCCAACATCAAGGCCCGGCGGCTGCTCGGCTCCGCCCAGTGGCAGAGCGGCGATGCCAGGGCGGCGGTCGCGACCCTTCGACCGCTCGCCGATCGGGCCGACGCCGACGCCTATACGCTCAGCATCATCGGCAAGGCCTATGCCCGGCTCGGCGACCCGTCGGCGGCCGCGCGTTTCCTCGGCCGGGCGGCGGCGCCGAGGCCTTCCGCGACCTCCCCGCTCGACGATCCGCTCGGCGACGGCGAGCTGGCGGCCATCCGCCGCGACGCCGCCGCCTGGCCCGATGCCGCGGCGCCCCAGGTCGTGCTGATCCGGGCGCTGCTCGGCCGAGGCCTGGGGCCGGAGGCGCTGCAGCGGGCTCGGCAGCTCCAGGCCGCCGCTCCGGGCGCTCCCGACGCCCATGTCCTGGTCGGCGACGCTCTCGCCATCCAGGGCGATTATGCGGCCGCCGCCGGCGCCTATCGCCGGGCCGCGAACCTCGCCTTCAACGAGCCGGTGGCGCTCCGGCTGATCGAGGCGCTTCGCAATTCGGGAGACGATCGGGGGGCGACGAAGGTGCTGACCCTGTTCCTCCAGCAGAATCCGCAGAACGTCTCGGCCCAGACCATGGCGGCCAATTCCTATATGGCGGCGAGGCGCTGGCCCGAGGCGATCGCCAATTACGAAGCGGTGCGCAAACGCCTCGGCGACAACGATGCGACTTTGCTCAACAACCTGGCCTGGGCCTATGCCGAGACCGGCGACTACGACCGCGCCATCCCGCTCGCCCAGCGCGCCGTGGCCTTGGAGCCGCGAAACCCGGTGACCGCGGATACGCTCGGCTGGGTTCTGTTCAGGAGCGGCAAGGACCGGGTGCGGGGGGTGGCGCTGCTCGAGCAGGCGGCCCGGGGGGCTCCGACGGACGAGGACATAAAGGCGCATCTGGAGAGCGCTCGGGGCGGGTGAATTCTTCGCTCTAGCCCCTCCCCTTCAGGGGAGGGGCTCAAGGAGGCGCCGCCAGCAGGGAAGGAGCGCTCCGACTGCGCCGAGCGCGGCGGAAGGGATGGATTGCTTCGTCGCTTCGCTCCTCGCAATGACGGAGGCGGGCCTTGCTCAACGGCGTCTCTGATGTAGAGGCAGCTTCACGCATTCAGGGGGAATCGCTCATGAAACTGGCCCGGCTCGCCGCTTTGCTCGCCCTCCCGATCGCCGCCTCGGCGGCGGCCCAGCCCGCGGCTAGGCCTAAGCTGATCGTGGCCATCTCCGTCGACCAGTTCTCGGCGGACCTGTTCAGCCAGTATCGCCGGCGTTTCGACGGCGGGCTCCAGCGTCTCTCGGAAGGGGTGGTGTTCCCGAACGGCTATCAGGGGCACAATGCCACCGAGACCTGCCCCGGCCACTCGACGATCCTCACCGGATCGAGGCCCGCTCGGACCGGGATCATCGCCAACAACTGGTTCAACCTCGGCCTCCCCCGCGAGGACAAGGGCGTCTATTGCTCGGAGGATCCGCGGGTCCCGGGCAGCAGCTCGAAGGGCGGCCGATATACCGTCTCCACCTATCATCTGAGGGTGCCCGCGCTCGGCGACCATATGAAGCGGGCCGATCCGGCGAGCCGGGTCGCGGTGGTCTCCGGCAAGGACCGGGCGGCGATCATGATGGGCGGCTACCGTCCGGACGAGCGCTGGTGGTGGGACCATGACCGCAAGGCCTTCGTCAATCCCGGCGCTCCGGCGACCCCCCGTTCCGTCGCGGCGGCCAATGACGGAATCCGGGAGGCGCTTTCGCGGAGCCGCTCGGCGCGCGACCTGCCGCGCGTCTGCGAGCCGCACAGCCGGGCGGTGCCGATCGCCGGCGGCGGAAAGCCGGTCGGGACCGGACGCTTCGCACGCGAGGCGGACGACAAGGGCGGCTTCAGGGCCTCGCCCGATTTCGACCGGGCGACGCTCGACCTGGGCGAGGCGCTCCGGCGCGACATGAAGCTCGGCGAGGGCCAGGCCACCGACCTGCTCATCCTCGGCCTCTCCGCGACCGACTATGTCGGCCACAGCTACGGCACCCAGGGCAGCGAGATGTGCATCCAGCTGATGGCGCTCGACGAGGCGCTGGGCGGGTTCTTCCGCAACCTCGATTCCGCCGGGATCGACTATCTGGTCATGCTCACCGCCGATCATGGCGGCCACGACATTCCCGAGCGCCATCGCGACCATTCCGCCGGCGACGCGATGCGGGTCGATCCCGCGCTCAATGCCGGCAACATGTCGAAGTCGCTCGCGGCAAGGCTGAAGCTGTCCGGCGAATTGCTCTACGGGGACGGGGCGTTCGGCGACATGTATGTCGACCGCAAGCTGACCGGGGCCCAGCGCGCCCGGGTGCTCCGCGAGGCGGTGGCGGCCTACAGGCGCCATCCCCAGGTGGCGGCGGTGTTCACCAAGGCGGAGCTCGCGGCGGCGCCCGGCCCTTCGGGATCGCCCGACGACTGGACGCTGATCCAGCGCGCCAAGGCGAGCTTCGACCCGGAGCGGTCGGGCGATTTCATCGTGCTGCTGAAGCCCCGGATCACCCCGATCTTCGACACCAGCCGAGGCTATGTCTCCACCCATGGAAGCCCGTGGGACTATGACCGCAAGGTGCCGATCCTGTTCTGGCGCAAGGGGATGACTTCGTTCGAACAGCCGCTCGCGGTCGAGACCGCGGACATCCTTCCGACGCTCGCGGCGACGATCGGGGTGAGGATCGGGGCGGGCTCGATCGACGGGCGCTGCCTGGACCTGGACGAAGGGCCGGGGTCGAGCTGCCGGTAAGACTTGCCTCCCCATCGCCAGATGGGGAGGGGGACCACCCGAAGGGTGGTGGAGGGGTAAAAGGCGCAGGCCTTCGCCGTCCCGCGCTTGATCCTCAGCCGGCGGCGCCTTCTACCCCTCCACCATGCTTCGCATGGTCCCCCTCCCCATGCTTCGCATGGGGAGGCAAGTCAGCCCGCCAGCGCTTCCGCCTTCTCGGCAAGCTCCAGCCACCGTTCCTCCGCCGCGTCGCGCTCCGCCCGGGCCTGGTCGATCGCCGCGGTCAGGGTTTCGAAGCGCTTCGGGTCCTTCGAGTATAGATCGGGGTCGTGGAGCGCTTGCTCGTCGCGGGCGATCTGCGCCTCCAGCGCCTGGATCCGGTCGGGGAGGAGGTCGTAGTCGCGCTGGTCCTTGTAGGTGAGCTTGGTCCGGACCTTGGGCGCGGCGGGCGCGGGCCTGGCGGAAGTGGAGGCCTTGGCCGCGGCCGCCGGCTCGCGCCTTTTCTGCCAGTCCTCGTAGCCGCCGGCGACGATGTCGACCTTGCCGGAGCCGTCGAGGCCGAGGGTGATGGTGACGGTTCGGTCGAGGAAGTCGCGGTCGTGGCTGACGATGAGCACGGTGCCGTCATAATCGCCGATCACCTCCTGGAGCAGGTCCAGGGTCTCGAGGTCGAGATCGTTGGTGGGCTCGTCGAGGACGAGGAGATTGGAGCGGCGGGCGAACTCGCGGGCTAAGAGCAGCCGGGAGCGTTCGCCTCCCGAGAGCGTGCCGATCCTGGCGTCGACCAGGTTCGGCTCGAACAGAAATTCCTTGAGATAGCCCTGGACGTGCTTCTTGACGCCCCTGACCTCGACCCAGTCGCCGCCGTCGGCGAGGATGTCGCGGACCTTCTTTTCGGGATCGAGCAGCCGGCGCTGCTGGTCGATCATGATCCCCTGAAGGGTCTTGGCCCGGGCGATCCTGCCCTCGTCGGGCTCCATCTCGCCGGTCAGCAACTTGAGCAGGGTGGTCTTGCCGGCGCCGTTGGCTCCGACGACCCCGATCCGGTCGCCGCGCTGGACCCGAAGCGTGAAGTCGCGGATGATGGTTCGCCTGGAATCCCCGTCGCCGAAGCTCTTGGCGACCTTCTGGGCGTCGATCACCATCTTGGTCTTCACGTCGTCATTCTCGAGGCCGAGCCTGGCCGCCCCGGCCGGGCCGATCATCGCCGCCCGGGCGGCGCGCATCTCGCCGAGCTTGGCGAGCCGGCCCTGGTTGCGCTTGCGCCGGGCGGTCACTCCGCGCTCGAGCCAGTGAAGCTCCAGCTTCAGCTTGGCGTCGAGCCTTTCGGCGTTGCGCGCTTCCTCGGCATAGACCTGCTCGGTCCAGGCGTCGAAGCCGCCGAAGCCGATCTCGGCCCGGCGAAGCGCGCCGCGCTCGAGCCACAGCGACGAGCGGGTGAGGCGCTTAAGGAAGGTGCGGTCGTGGCTGATCGCGATGAAGGCGCCGGTGTAGCGGCTGAGCCAGTCTTCGAGCCATTCGATCGCCCCGAGATCAAGATGGTTGGTCGGCTCGTCGAGCAGGAGGACGTCCGGGTCCTGCGCCAGCGCCCGTGCGATCGCCGCCCGGCGCCGCTCGCCTCCGCTTGCGGTCGCGGCCGGGCGGTCGAGGTCGATCCCGAGCTGGTCGGCGATGGAGTCGACTTGGTGGGGCGCTGGCGCTTCCGTGCCGTGGAGCGCGAACTCGCGCAGGGTTTCGAAGCGGTCGACCCGGGGATCCTGCTCAAGCATGACCACTTTCGTGCCGGGCTGGATGGTCCGCCGCCCCTCGTCGGTGTCGATCGTTCCGGCGAGGCATTTGAGCAGGGTCGTCTTGCCGGCGCCGTTGCGGCCGATCAGGGCCAGCCTGTCCCGGGCCCCGACGAACAGGTCGATCCCACGGAACAGCCAGCCGGTCCCCTGGATGAGGCCGAGACTTTCGAATGCGAGGACTGGTGCTGCCATGGCGATCCATTCAGCTCCAGGCTGCTGGAAGGTTCGGAAGTTTCATAGTTTCGGCTTCCTAAGCGTTGGAAAACCTTCCGTCGCGGGCGAGCGAGGAGGGGCGAGGCCCAGATAGGGTGGGAAGAGGCCGGACCCAAGGTGCATTCGATATCCTGACCCGGGATTGAATTTCGGGTCTCCATCACATCGGGCGAGGCAGGTTCAGGATGACGGCCGGGATCGCTTCTGGCAGCCTCCCCGGATGGCAAGGACGGTCATCCTCTACGCTCTGGCGCTGGCCCTTGCGGCGGCTGCGCTTCAGTGGCTCGAGCATCGATACGTGATGCGCGCCTTCTCGACCGAGATTTACGTCGCCGTCATCGCCGCCGGATCAGTGGCGCTCGGCCTCTGGGCGGGGCATCGGCTGACCCCGCGGCCGGCGGCGCCGGGCTTCGAGCGCAACGAAGCGGCGATCCGCTCGATCGGCCTCACCCCGCGCGAATTCGAGATATTGGAGCTGCTCGCCTCGGGCCGGTCGAACAAGGAATTGGCGCGAACCCTCGGGATCTCGCCCAACACGGTGAAGACTCATGTCGCCCGGCTTTTCGAGAAGCTTGAAGTGGCCAACCGGATCGGGGCGATCGAGAAGGCGCGGTGGCTGGCGCTCATCCCTTGAGGCGAAATCCGCAATATCACCCGTTCGGGCGATATCCCGGCGGCCTTCGCCGTTCTTATTCCGGGCGCGCCATTCGAACGCGGAGTCGCCGATCATGAAATACGCACTCACTTACGGATCCCTCGCCGGGCTGGTCATCATCTCGGTGATGCTCACCGGGCTCCTGGCCGCGGACCGGGACAGCTTCTTCGCCTCGATGTGGTTCGGCTTCCTGGTGATGATGGTGGCGATGATCTTCATGTTCGTCGGAGTGAAAAGGTACCGCGACGTCGAGCATGGCGGGACCATCCGGTTCAGGCCGGCCTTCCTGATGGGGCTGGGAATCGCGGCGGTCGCGGCCCTCGCCTACATCCTCGTCTGGGAAGCCTATCTGGCCGCCACCGGCTATCGCTTCATGGACGATTACCTGGCCGGGATCGCCGACGATCTTCGGGCCCAGGGCAAGAGCGCCGCGGAAGTCGGCCGGGAGATGGCCAGGCATGAGTGGGTGAGGGCCAATTACCCCAACCCGCTGATCCGGATCCCGCTCACCTTCACCGAGATCTTTCCCATCGGCCTGCTCGCGGCCCTGATCTCGGCGGCGCTGCTGAGGAATCCGAAGGTGCTTCCGGCGCGGAGGTGAAGAAGGAGGCGAGAGTGGGACTGATCGAACGCCACCCGCCCGGGAGGCGTAAAACTGGATGCTGAAACAAGTTCAGCATGACGGGTGGATCAAGCGGCGCGCGGGACGATGCGGTCTAGCTCGCCATTCAAAGCGCGCTTTGCTTCCAGCAGTTCATATCGGATCTGGAGCCGCATGAAGAAGCCTTCGGACAGGCCGAAATAGCGGCACAGCCTGAGGTCCAGTTCCGCGTCGATAGCAGTTTCTCCGCCAAGCACGGCGGAGACCTGCTCCGCCGAAACTTGAAGAGCGGCAGCTAGCTGATCCGTCGATAATCCCAGCGGCTCCATCAGCTCGCTGGCGAGCAGGCGGCCGGCATGCTCGTTCTCGAGCCAATTCGGATCAGTGATAGTCGGTGATCTCGACATGCTCGGCACCTCCATCGCGCCATACGAAACATATACGCCATTTCATGTTGATTGAAATTGAATGCTGACCCTCGCGCGCCTCGGTCAGAGCATGCAGGCGATTACTGGGCGGCACGGCCAGATCGGCGAGAGCCACGGCTGAGTCGATCCACTGCAACCTGCGGAATGCACGCTGCTGGATCTCGGCAGGCAGCTTCCGGCTGCGTTCGCCGTTCCAGATTTTCTCGGCTTCCTCGTCGCTGAAGCTGCGGATCATGGCGTGTCCTTTCCCACGATCCGTACCGGTCTCAAAATTCGGATTGAATCGCCCGCTGTCGAATAAGTAGTCGCCGCGACAGTGGGGGGCGTCCGCTGGCGGACGGGTGCCGGCGCGAGCTTCGGACCGCAGGGACCGTCACCCTGAACTCATTTCAGGGACTGGGGCATGATCGACTCAGCATGATGCACCCCGTCATTTCGAGCGAAGCGGAGCAATCCAGTGCGACCTCCGGGGCCGCTGGATTGCTTCGTCGCTTCGCTCCTCGCAATGACGGGTCAATAAAACCGTTCGCGCTCTAGCCGGTCAGTACCGGAGAACCGGAGCATTGGATGCTGAAACAAGTTCAGCATGACGGGTGCGGTAAGGCCGGGCGTGGCTCCTACCGCCCTCCGCCCCTCTTCCCCATCCGGATCGCCTGCTGCTTGCCGAACCGCGTCTTCCTCGTCCCCGGCTTGCCTTCCGTCGAATTGCCGAGGATCGGAGCCTTCTTCTCGTGGTCCGGGATTCCGAGCTCGTCGGCTTCCAGCTTGCGGATCTCGTCGCGCAGCCTTCCGGCCGTCTCGAACTCGAGGTCGCCGGCGGCCTTGCGCATGCGCTGCTCGAGATCGGCGATATAGGCCTTGAGGTTGTGGCCGACGAGGTGGGGGCGGTCCTCGTCGCCGGTGTCGACCATGACCGAATCGCGGTTGGAGACGTGGCTGAGGATGTCCTGGATGTCGCGCTTGATCGTGGTCGGGGTGATCCCGTGCTCCTCATTATATTCGAGCTGCTTCTGGCGGCGGCGGTCCGTCTCGCGGAGCGCCCGCTCCATCGAGCCGGTGGTCCGGTCGGCGTAGAGGATGACCCGGCCCTCGACGTTGCGGGCGGCGCGGCCGATGGTCTGAATGAGCGAGGTCTCCGAGCGCAGGAACCCCTCCTTGTCGGCGTCGAGGATCGCGACCAGGCCGCATTCCGGGATGTCGAGGCCTTCGCGGAGCAGGTTGATCCCGACGAGCACGTCGTAGACCCCGAGGCGAAGGTCGCGGATCAGCTCGATCCGCTCGAGGGTCTCGACGTCGCTGTGCATGTAGCGGACCTTGAGGCCGGCCTCGTGCATGAACTCGGTGAGGTCCTCCGCCATCCGCTTGGTCAGGGTGGTGACGAGCGTTCGATAGCCGTTGCGGGCGGTGATCCGCGCCTCGTTGATGAGGTCGTCGACCTGGTCCTCGACCGGCTTGATCTCGACCGGCGGGTCGATGAGGCCGGTGGGGCGGATGACCTGCTCGGCGAAGACCCCGCCGGTCTGCTCCATCTCCCATCCGCCCGGGGTCGCCGAGACCGCGATGGTCTGCGGGCGCATCGCGTCCCACTCGTTGAAGCGGAGCGGGCGGTTGTCGATGCAGGACGGGAGCCGGAAGCCGTATTCGGCGAGCGTGATCTTCCGCCGGTGGTCGCCTCGCGCCATCGCTCCGATCTGGGGAACCGTCTGGTGGCTCTCGTCGACGAACAGGAGCGCGTTCTCGGGGAGATATTCGAACAAGGTGGGCGGCGGCTCGCCGGGAAGCCGGCCGGTGAGGAAGCGGCTGTAATTCTCGATTCCCGCGCATGAGCCGGTGGCGGCGATCATCTCGAGGTCGAAATTGGTTCGCTGCTCGAGCCGCTGGGCCTCGAGCAGCTTGCCTTCGGCGACCAGCTCCTTCAGCCGCTCGGTCAGCTCGTGGCGGATCGCCCCCATCGCCTGCTTCAGGGTCGGGCCGGGGGTGACGTAGTGGCTGTTGGCGTAGACCTTGACGTAGTCGAGGGCGCCGATCTTCTTTCCGGTCAGCGGATCGAACTCGACGATCTCCTCGATCTCGTCGCCGAAGAAGGCGATCCGCCAGGCCATGTCCTCATAATGGGACGGGAAGACCTCCAGGCTGTCGCCTCGGACCCGGAAATTGCCGCGGCCGAAGCCCTGGTCGTTGCGCTTGTACTGGAGCGCGACCAGCTTCCTGACGATCTCGCGCTGGTCGACCGTGTCGCCCTTCTTCAAGGTGAAGGTCATCGCGCTGTAGGTCTCGACCGAGCCGATTCCGTAGAGGCAGGAGACCGAGGCGACGATGATGACGTCGTCGCGCTCGAGCAGGGCCCGGGTCGCCGAGTGGCGCATCCGGTCGATCGCCTCGTTGGTCGAGCTTTCCTTCTCGATATAGGTATCGGAGCGCGGGACGTAGGCCTCGGGCTGGTAGTAATCGTAATAGGAGACGAAATATTCGACGGCGTTGTCGGGGAAGAAGCTCTTGAACTCGCCGTAGAGCTGGGCGGCCAGGATCTTGTTGGGCGCGAGGATGAGTGCGGGGCGCTGGAGCGCCTCGATCACCTTGGCCATGGTGAAGGTCTTGCCCGAGCCGGTGACTCCGAGCAGAACCTGGGTCTGCTCCTCCTGCCGGGCCGAGTCGACCAGCTCGCCGATGGCGGCCGGCTGGTCGCCCGCGGGCTCGTAGTCGGAGACGATCCTGAGCTTTCTTCCGCCTTCCGCCTTTTCCGGACGCTTCGGCCGGTGGGGGACGAAGGATTGCCCGGTCTCCGGCTCTTCGAGGCCGGTTCTGATCACGATCGCCATGGCCGACATATGGCTATTGGCGCGCGGGAGCGCTAGCTTCGCGCCGTGATAAAAGGGGGAGACCGGGAGATGCGTGGACTGATCGTCGTTCCTTTGTGCCTCGCGGCCGCCTGCTCGGGCGGAGGCGAGGAGAAGAAGGCCGCACAAGCTCCGACCGACTTGTTGGCGGGCCAGTGGCAGGTCAGCCACGAGATCGGCAACATCCGGTTGATGGACAAGCCGACCCTGGCGCCGAAGGCGCCGAAGGCGGCTGCCGGGGACAATGATACGGCAGCGGCCTGCATCGAGCCCGGCAAGGAAAACGAGCCGCCGGCCGAAATGTTCGCGGGCCCTGGCTATGAGTGCGATTACAAGGATCGCTATATTAGTGGCGGTCGAATCAACCTGTCCCTCGACTGCGAGCGCGAGGCTCTCGAGGGCAAGGTGATGGTCTCGGTCCAGGGCACCTATAAAGGCGAAAGCTTCGAAGGCACATCCACCGCGACCTCCTTCCTGCCCGGGGACGGCGACTTCGTGATGAGCAGCAAGATCAGCGGGCGGCGGACCGGCCCTGCCTGCGCCGCCCCGGCGGCGGAAGACGAGAAGGGCAAAGGCGAAGGCAAAGCTGGGGCCTGATGCCGCTCATCCCCTGCCAGCGTCCGTTTTCCGGGCGGCCTGCCGGACGGGATAGAGGAAAAGCTGGGGGCCGCGGACGTCCATGTATCCCTGTGTGGCGAACGGATGCGGATCACGCCGCACCTCTGCAATGACGAGGGCGACGTGGAGCGATTGTTCGAGGCGCTTTGGCCGAATTGAGGAAAATCCCTCTCCCGCATTTCGCGGGAGAGGAGGGGCCCGCCGCGAAGCGGTGGGAGGTGAGGGTCTTTTCCGAGTCCGGCGTACAGACCCTCACCTCCCAAGCCTTCGGCCCGGGCCCCTCCTCTCCCGTAGGAACGGGAGAGGGGAAAAAATGGCGTAGCGGATCGGGCTGAATAACCATTAGGATGATTCGAATTCCCGGAGGTTCCTGAATGCGTTTGAAGTCCCTGTTGCTTGCCTTCACCCTCGTCTCCGCGCCCGCTGCGGCGGCCGGATCCTCCGACTCGATCAAGGCCGATTACGACAAGCGCCTCGGCTCCATGTTCGTCGATTTCCACCGCAATCCGGAGCTCAGCTTCAAGGAGAACCGGACCGCGAAGATCCTCGCCAAGGCGCTCCGCGCCGAAGGTGCGACGGTGACGGAGGGAGTCGGCGGGACCGGCGTGGTTGGAGTGATGCGGAACGGCGACGGGCCGACGGTCCTGATCCGCGCCGACATGGACGGCCTTCCG